>PIVU01000061.1 GCA_003354025.1 Nitrospirota bacterium | reverse complement strand
GTTACATTGTCAGCAGAAGGTCTGGATCCAGGCGCCATTGAAAGGATAAGCAGACACTATACTCTCATGAGTACAAGCGTAACGATTGCAGGTATATTGGCAATACTTCTGATTGCTCTCCTGCTTTCTGAAAAAATAACACGCCCGCTGAAGAAATTGACTGCAGGAATGATCGACATTTCAAATGGCAGATGGGATACAAGACTGTCGATCAACTCTACAGATGAAATCGGTCAGCTTGCAGACGGTTTTAATTTTATGGTGGAACATATTGAGGGCTCTTTACATAAGCTCAAACTTGCCAAAGAATATACTGACAATATCGTAATATCAGTACCGTCTATTCTTATTGTTCTCAACAGCAGTCAGAAGGTACTTTCAACAAATATCGCCTTCGATAGACTGCATGAGCAGTTTCCAACACTTTCGCTTAAGCAGTTTGTCTTGAGACTTAAACCGGAAATTATGGAAAATCTCCAGTCAGGTGAGACAATAAAAGAAGAGATTGATCTTTCACCTGAAGGTACAAAAGTCAATCTTATATTTTCAACTGTAATTTCAAGAATCGGTGATACCGAAAAGGAGAGTTATGAAGATGCTCCCCGTGTGCTCCTGACGATCACCGACATAACGGAAAGAAAGAAGATGAGGGAACTGGTCTTTCAGTCAAAACAGGACTGGGAAGATACATTTAATACTATACCGGACATGATTACTATCCATGATGAGAACTTTAATATTATTCATGCAAATACCCAGGCAACGGAAATACTCAAGCTTCCATTAGTTGACCCGGAAAGGATAAACAAATGTTATAAATACTACCATGGTTCTGAATCAGCTCCGCCGGGGTGCCCCAGTTGTGACTGCATGAACTCAGGTGTAGCTGCTACTTTTGAAGTATTTGAGCCTCACTTAAATAAGTTTATTGAGATAAGGGCAATCCCAAGGATTAATAATAGTAATAAACTTATAGGTCTAATTCATATTGTAAGAGATATATCACATAAGAAAAAAGCCGAAGAGGAAAGAAATCATTTGTTGACTGACATAACGAAAGCCAAAATAGAGTGGGAACTCACATTTGACAGTGCAATGGAATTCATTGTTCTGATTGACAAAGATATGAACATAACCCGTTGTAATAAGAGCTTTTCAGAATTTTTCAAGCAGCCTGTCAGTGAAATCGTCGGGAATAAGTGCTATGAGTATTTCCCATGCTCATCCAGCAATGTCGAAGAATGCAGGAATAATCTGGTATCGTCTAATGAGCTGTCCCTTAAAAGTGAGCTCAAGATGGCATCCGGAAAATGGCTGTATGTCAGCCACAGACCCATACACGATGACAAGTCAAAAACACTGCACTCTGTTATAATAGCAACAGATATAACAGAGCTCAAAAACGCCCAGCAAACTATAAATGAATCAGAAAAAGAGCTTAAAAAGAAGGTGGAAGATCTGGAGAGATTTTATGACCTTGCTGTCGGCAGAGAAATAAGAATGAAAGACCTTAAGAAAGAAATAAAGAAAGCAAACACCAAACTGGAATATTACGAAGAGAATGTCACTATTAGAAAATAAAGATAAGGCAAACGGCCGTCTCGCTGAAGTTATCAAGGACTGGCAGGAATTAATTAATACAATTTCCTATCCTGTCTTTATAGTTGATTCCAGCTTTAATATTGTAAAGTACAATAATTCTTTTAGCGACCTGTTCGGCAAACTTGAAAATACCGGCAGCGTAAAATGCCATCAGTTATTTCATGGTTCCGAGCTCCCCTTTAAAGACTGTCCTATGCACAATGTGTTCAACGTCGGCGAGAGTTTGGAAATAGAACTCTTTGTGCCGGCTCTCCAGAAATCAGTTATGGTAAATACCTCGCCTATTATTAACAATAATGAGACAGTCGGAGTCATTCATTCATTAATTGATGTACCCGGGGAAAAAGAAAATGACAGCGCCATGTCGGATCTTATCGATATCTATGCCAGCTCAATAAATGAAATGAAGTCCCGGGAACTCCGAGCACAGAAAGGAAGAGATGCTTTCCTTAATATGCTCGAAGATATCAATGAATCATATAAGGACCTGGAAGACCTTTTCCTTAAGCTGATTGTTGTAATGGTTAATGCCCTCGATGCAAAGAGTCCATGGACAAAGGGTCACTCCGAAAGAGTTTCCATGTATGCGGAGTTGATTGCCCAGGAGCTCATGTTTGATGCAGATGATATAAAAAATATCAAACTTGCAGGGCTTCTGCATGATATAGGAAAAATCGGAACCTATGACTATCTCCTTAATAAGCCCGGAAAATTAACCCGGGACGAGTTTGAGATAATAAAAAAACACCCGGCGCAGGGTGCGGAAATCCTCAAGCACATTAAGCAGTTCAGCGAGGTGATTCCATTCATTAAGTACCACCATGAAAAACTTGATGGCAAGGGTTATCCAAACAATTTGAAGGGGGCGAAAATTCCTCTTGGCGCACGTATACTTCATGTGGCAGACTCTTTTGATTCAATGACGTCTGACAGGCCGTACAGACCCGCCCCGGGGCTTGATTATGCTCTATCGGAGCTTCATAAGCATAAGGGGACTCAGTTTGACAGTGATGTAGTCGATGCGTTTTTAAAAGTCCTTAAGAGTTCTGAAACATGGGGACCTAAACTATCTTCAGAATGACTTTCAGTGAATCTTTTTTAGAGGCATACTGAAACGCCTTTATACCTTCTTCAATACTGAACTCTCTGCTTATCATTGGATACAGATCTATGTTTCTCGCTGCAATCGCCTCTATTGCCTTATCAAAGGGTCCGCACCTTGACCCTATCAGTTCCAGTTCTTTAATCACGATAGCGTTTGTATCAATAAGGCCCTTCTTGGCAACGGTAGTCTTCAAAACTACTTTCCCCCTTGCTTTAACAATTTGAAACGCTGTTTTAATTCCTGATGATGAACCGGTGCAATCAACTACAATGTCAAAACCATTCTCCCTGAAAGATGAAAGTAGTTTGGTTTTAATTCCTATTTCATCAAGGATTGACAGCTTTTCACTGTGGTTGCCGACAGCGGTCAAATTGCAGCCTGTCAAAGAAAGTACCTGTGCGATTAAGAGACCCAGTTTCCCGTCTCCGAGAACACATACTTTATCATCGGGTACAATTTTAATCTGCTCCAGAATTTCAAATGCAGCAGCCAGGGGTTCGACAAACACGGCCTCTTCGTTGGAAACGGAGTCAGGCACTACATGCAGTCGGTCCAATGGCAGAGAAGTGTAATCAGCAAAGGCCCCGTCTCTGTTAAGAATTCCGAGGACAGTACGTTTAGTGCAATGGTTCGTCATATTACTAGTGCAATACATACACTGTCCGCAGGGTACATTAATCTCCCCGACTACCCGCTTGCCCTTTATATTACTGTCGCTGCATTCCTCCACAACTCCTACGAACTCATGGCCCAAAACACCCTGGAACCCCATATATCCCTTAGTTATCTCAAGGTCAGTATTACATATACCGGCATGAGTTATCCTGACAAGCGCATCACCTTCACTAATATGAGGGACTGGATAATCAATTTGATACTGAAGAGAATTGTTGAAAACTAAAGCGCGCATTTCTTATGATACTATATGAGGCACAAAGTTGAAATAATTTATGCACATTATTCCTTTGCAGCTTTGTACCCCATTGCCTTTCTTTACCTCTCCCATTCTGCTCTTAGAAGCTTTGGATCATTAGACCATTTGTAGGCGACTTTCCCCTGATAAGCCCTCTGTATACTCTTTCCTATTCTCTGCGTAAGCTTCTCGTTAGTTGTAGTAATTTCTAACCCTTTTTTGGTAGTGCTAATATCCATAATTCTTTCGAGAGGATTAAAACCCATGGCTCTCTGTTCTTCGTTCCTGATAAGGTTCATTATTTCACTAATATGCTCCTGGAGAAAGGACCCATTGAGTTTTAATATTCCACCCGGAAAATTGTCCTTAGCTTTTTTACATGCAGGGCATTGAATGGATTTGATATTCATCTCTTTTATTTTGCTTTTATATAAATCTTCATCAATAGACCATCTTTTATTGTGATAAACAGACTGGCATTTTTTACATACAGCCACGCCGTTCATGTCATCGGAAAAAAGATAGGGGTCTGCTGAAGAGTCAATTCTTTTAATTTTGTTAGTCATCTGAGGTTTCCTTACTTTCATATTAACCTCCCTGGTTATGGTGTGTTAAATTGATAATATGTTGAAATAAACAATTTTCATAAATCATTAACTGAACAAATCACAGGATGACTCTCTGAAGTTTTTATTATTCTGCATAGAATTAATACTGATAAAAGACTACGGTAGGATTGGCTAAATACCAACATATTTGTATAGTGAACTATCAATGCAATTAAATAAATCATTCCATCCTATATGATAATTGTATCATGCTTTAAGAAGATCGCAACCGCTAATTTCAGGACACATTTAATCTATATTAATTAATGAGATAGCTCTTCTCCCCTTATATATTTCAAGAAGAGAACATAGAGTATGCGTCAATCTTGACTCCTGCTGACTATTGGGATTTGCATTGCTTGTTGAAATGCTCCAGATGCGGTAGTCAGCTTATTGTATTGACAACAAAAAGCTTCTTGATATATCATTGAAAGAATATGTTGAACATTAAGCCGATACTAATTATGACAGTCCTATTTACAGCGTGGCATTTAAATGCCGTGGCTGAAGGGGGAGTTATTATCTGATATCGGATAAATCCAGTTTCTCACAAGCCACGGTATAACTACCGTGGCTTTTTTTATTGTCTTTTCAAATTATGAAACTTAAAACTAAACAAGGGGGATCAAAATGAAGAATATATTTATTACTGCTATTAGAAGCTGCCTGTTGATAACGGTTTTTATTTTTACATGTAGTCAGTCTATCTATGCACAGGAGGGGCTTAAAAAGATTGCAGACAATGTTTATTCCTACTCTGATGTTAAGGGAGGCTCTCCTCAGAACAGCTTCGGCGCTAATGCCGGAATTATAATCGGCAAAGACGGCATTGTTGTAATTGATACTCTCACCTCCTCTAAAGAGGCCGGTAGATTCATCAATGACATAAAAGCGGTGTCCGACAAACCGGTCACATATGTAGTAAATACGCATTACCATCTTGATCATTCATTCGGCAATGCTGATTTTGCCGATCTCGGTGCACGTATTATTTCTCATATCAATTGCAGGGATAGTATTATGACCCGTGGAGAAGCCGCTCTCAAGGGAGCTGCCAACTATGGCTTTACTGAGGATGACATGAAAGGTACCCGTATTGCCTATCCGGAGCTGACCTTTAACAGTATTATGGAGCTTGATACCGGTGTTCAGACAGTAAAGCTGATTTACCTGAATCACGCGCATACCGACGGAGATATTATTGTGTATTTACCTGAGGAAAAGGTTATGTTTACCGGCGATATACTCTTTACAGGTTATCATCCTTTTATGGCCGATGGATATATAGACCAGTGGGTAAAAGTCCTTGATTATATTTTAACAATGGATGTTGATACCATAATTCCGGGCCATGGACCCATTTCCAGTAAAGAGGATATTGTTGATATGAGGAATTACATTATTGCCTTTGATAAAAAAGCAAAGGAGTTGGCGGCAATGTCAGATGACCTTGAATACATTGTATCTGAAATTAAGAAAGCTGTGCCTGAACGACCGGAAGGACATATGTTAATCCCGGCCAATATTCAGATGAAATATCTGTCGCAGCAGACAAAATAAAGGAGTAGAAAATGACTGGCTTCAATGAATCAAGATGGGCCATGCCCGAATTCTCAAAAGAATATAGAGACAATGCTGATGTATATATTGCGGACCGCAGAAAAATGCTGGATATAATGAAATCATTCTACAGTTATTTCATTGCCGGCAAAGGTAACAGTCGAGTTCTTGACCTTGGATGCGGCGATGGAATTCTTACAGATAATCTATTGGAGGCTGATCCATCAATTGCAGCTACTCTTGTCGATCCGTCGCCGGACATGCTGAGCAAGGCGAAAGAACGTCTGGCCGGGTTCAGTAATATCAGGACCGTGAATGCAAGTTTTCAGGAGCTTATTGAACAGGACTTGTTACAGGAGAATTATGCTTTCATTGTTTCGTCATTTGCTATACATCATCTTATTATGAACGAGAAGCGTCTGTTATTCCGGGGAATATTTGAGCGACTTAGTGAGGGAGGGTATTTTATGCATATCGATACTTTTCTTCCCCCGACGGACTCACTGGAAGACTGGTATTTCCATATGTGGAGTCAATGGGTTGAAGAAAAGCGGATTGAGCTGGATCTTGAGGGAGACCTTTTCAGTGACCTGACCAGACGATATAAGGATGCCGATGAAAATAAACCCGATACCCTTGAAGACCAGATGAGCGCATTAAAGGACATTGGATTCAGGGAAGTCGACTGTTATTACAAGTATGGTATTTTCGCCGTTTACGGTGGAAGAAAGTAAAGGGAGGATATTATGAAAATAGAGATAATCAGAGATGAAATTGACAGGATAGATTCAGATATAATTGAACTGCTCTCAAAAAGGAGCAGCCTGGTCAGTGAAGCTGGAAAGACCAAAAATAGCTCCCATGGAGTTCGTGACAGAGACCGTGTAGACAAAGTTATTAGGAAGATCAAGGTGAAAGCTGAAAAGGCCGGCCTGGATCCTAATCTTGCGGAAAACATATATAGAAATATAATCAATTGCTTTATTCAGAAAGAAATGATGGAATTTATGGATTACAAGCATGAACTTCAGGATATATAAGTAAAGGGGCTTTTATGATAAGGCAAAGCAACGATGAAGACTTTGAATCCATTTGCAGCATCATAAACGAATCTGCCAGGGCATACAAAGGAATTATCCCTGATGACCGCTGGAAAGATCCTTACATGTCAAAAGAAGAGTTGAGCCATGAGATCCGTGAAGGTGTTGTATTCTGGGTTTACCTCGATAAAGTGAGCAGCGAGATGGCCGGAGTCATGGGTATTCAAAATGTAAGGGACGTGACTTTAATCAGACACTCCTATGTCCTTACATCTGAGAGGGGCAAAGGGATAGGCAGTGAACTGCTAAATTACCTCAGGATGTTTGCGGTGCTTCCTATACTTATAGGTACATGGGCGGATGCTGACTGGGCAATTCGATTTTATGAAAAGAACGGTTTCCGTATTGTATCGCCCGATGAAAAGAAGCGTCTGCTCAAGGAGTACTGGACTATTCCTGATAGACAGGTAGAAACATCTGTTGTGCTGAGGGAAATTTAACTATGAATTTATTACTGGAGGTAATATGAGTAATTCATTAAAAACAGGTCTGGAACATTCTTTTACCTTTAAAGTTCCGCCGTCCAAGACAGTCGCATATTTGTACCCTGAATCTCGCGAATTTCAAATGATGCCTGAAGTGTTAACAACCGGATTCATGGTGGGATTTATTGAGTGGACATGTATACAGGTCATCAACCCTTTTATAGACTGGCCGAATGAGCAGACTGTAGGCATTCATGTCAACTTAAGTCATACAGCCCCAACACCTCCTGGAATGGAAATTACAGCACATGTTGTATTAAGGGAAATTAACGGTAAACGGCTGTTGTTTGATATAGTCGCCTCTGATGAAGAAGGAGAGATATGTCGTGGAACTCACGAACGCTTTATAATAAATGCTGAGAAGTTTAATGAAAAGGTACGATTAAAAAAACAGGCCGGCGACGCTTAATATTTAATAATTATTGGAATACCCATGAATCTTCATACAGTGACAGGTCAATGGAAATACGGCCTGATCTTAACAATTGTTACAACAGTCCTCTGGGGTTTGCTGCCCATTGCATTAAAAGGGCTTCTTGATCGAATGGATGCATATACAATAGTATGGTATCGTCTCCTCGTTTCGGCATCCTTTTTATTCATCTATATAACTTGCCGGCACGGTTTGCCTTCTCCGCGACGACTGAAGATTCCTTTTACCTATATGCTTGTAATATGCAGTATCGGTCTTTGCGGCAACTATATCCTCTACATTCTGGGCCTGGACCGAATCTCACCGAGTGCAGCCACTATTGTGATCCAGTTATCAGCAGTATTTCTATTGCTGGGCAGTCTAATAATATTCAAGGAACGCTTCAATGCAGTTCAGTGGACGGGCTTTATTGTCCTGGTTACAGGGATGGGCCTTTTTTTTAATAACAGGATTGATGAACTTCTGTACAGGGTTGGAAATTACACACTGGGCGTAATACTGATTATGGCTGCAGGAGCATCATGGGCTGTGTATGCCTTAACTCAGAAGCAGCTACTGAATTCCTTTCCATCTGAAAAAATCATGTTGTTTATTTATGTGGCCGGAGCTCTGATCTTCCTGCCATTTGCAAGGCCTTCAGGTATTTTACAACTGGACGCCACAGGGATGTTTCTGCTCGTCTTTTGTTCATTTAATACTCTCTTCGCTTATGGATGTTTTGCTGAAGCACTTGACCACTGGGAGTCTTCCAGGATAGTTATGGTTACGTCTACAACCCCTATCGTTACAGTCGGAGGGATGGCACTGTGCTCCTTATTATTCCCCGGATTTATCAGTCCGGAACATCTGAACACACTGAGTATTGCAGGGACACTGATGGTAATGGCGGGCTCAATGATGAGCTCTCTAAGCGGAAACACTAAACGATATTAGTCATTTTATTACAAATATCGCTGCTAGATTATCTTTATATCGTTACAATAATTAAATATATTATTCATGTTAAATTATAGCTAAATCCTGTAGTGAATAAAGAGCAAACCATGCATCTTGTTATGTTCGACATTGACGGTACGCTGACAGCTTCCTTTGAATTTGATAAGGAATGTTTTGTCTCGGCTATGATAGATGTACTTAACACTGATAATATAGACTCTGACTGGTCAACATACCAGCATGTATCCAGCACCGGAATCACTATGGAAGCCTTTCAGAGACATACAGGCAGAAATGCATCTAAAGACGAGTTGAGGAAGGTAGAGTCGCGTTTGATGTTTCACCTATCAGAACGATTCAGAGACAGAAAAAGTGATTTTATCGAAGTGCCAGGTGCAAAACGGCTAGTCAACGAATTGCGATCAAGAAATAATATTGCAATATCCCTGGCAACAGGCTGCTGGAAAGATGAGGCCCTCTTTAAACTTGATAATACAGGTTTTGATGTTTCATTGATTCCACTGGCTTCATCCAATGATGCTATATCAAGGGAAGATATCATGACTGCTTCAATGAAAAGAGCCGGGGGACTCAATTCAGTAAATACTTTCGAGTCCGTTACATATATTGGTGACGGAATATGGGATTTGCACGCAGCCAATAATCTTGATTATCATTTTATCGGTATCGGAGACAAACTGGACATACTCAAAGACAACGGTGCTTATAATCTATATAAGAACTTTCTGGATATTGATGACTTCTGCAATACTTTATTTAACCTCCAGTCAGGGAGGAAGTGAATGTTGATTATTTATATTCAACATCAAGTTAGGGACGTATAGTCTTTCTTAGCATACTTAATCTGGCCAATAAACAAATGGAGAACATTCGTAATCAAATTGAGGAGTGGTTTGTAAGATTCGGGAATCTTGTAGGGCGACGCCCATGGTTCTTTTTGCTTGGAAGTATTCTGGTAGTAATTGCAATGGTATCACAACTTCCCAATATTCATATAGACACATCCGGTGAGGGGCTTCTGCATAAAGAAGACCCTGCCCTGAAAACATATGAAACCTTCCGGGACCAGTTCGGACTGGACAAGGTAGTAATAGTTTCTTTGGATCCTGCTGATGTTTTTGACCAGAAGTTCCTTCACACTTTTAAAGAATTTCATCTTGCCCTGGAGAATGACGTAACTTATCTTGATGAAATTACCAGCCTTATAAATGCAGATTATATTCATGGAGACGGTGATGATCTTATTGTGGATAATTTAATTGATCACGTACCTCAAAGTAATGATGAAATGAAGAGCCTTAAAGAAAGAGTCCTTTCAAGTCAATTGTACCGGAATATACTCATATCCGAGGACGGCTCTTTTACAATCATTGTAATTAAACCACTTATATTTTCTCCTTCAGTGAACAAACTTTCCAGTGGAGAGGGCCTTAACTCTCCCCCGCCTCTAAGTGAAAAAGAAATGAGTAAATTCATACAGGATATAACTGATGTTGTTAATCGCTTTGATTCTCCCGAATTTCCAATATACCTCGGAGGCGACTTATCTGTAGAAGAAGTTGTGAAAACCCTTGCGGTGAACACCCTGATTAAGTTCACCGGAATAAGTACTCTTATTATAATTGTTATATTTGCTGTTCTTTTCAGAAGAATTTCAGGTGTTGTCCTTCCCCTTCTGGTGGTTAGCGGCGCCCTGTATTCTACTCTCGGCTTAATGGCTGCTTTCGGTATACCCATAACATTAAACACTACGGTCCTGCCCTCCTTTATTCTGGCAGTCGGGATAGGTGATTCCGTACACATCCTGGCAATCTACTACCGGTGTCTGGAACAGAACAAAAGTAAAGCCGAAGCAATATCGTTCACACTTGGACATTCCGGTCTGGCCGTTGTTATAACCAGTCTTACTACAGCAGCCGGTCTCCTTTCGTTTGTCAGTTCTGGCATTGCCCCTATTGCCAACCTGGGCATTTTTGCGGCAATAGGAGTTATTCTTGCACTGCTATTTACGTTAATAACACTTCCTTCGCTATTGATAATAGTACCTTCCCGGAGGAAGATACAGGAAAAGCAGAGCACTATCTCCAGACTGGATTATTTCCTTGCAGGCATAGGCGATGTTGCTGTTAACAATCCATGGAAGGTTGTTATTATCAGCACCTGTCTGTTAACAGTCGCACTGATTCTTGCAATGCAGCTCAAGTTCTCTCATAACTCCCTGAAATTTCTTGATGAAGATATGCCGGTCCGAATAGCCACGGAAATTATCGACCGGAACATGAAGGGATCAATTAATGTTGAAGTCCTTATTGAGGCAAATAACGAGCAGGGACTTAATGATCCCGTTCTTATGGGAACTATTGAAAAGGCCCAGCTGATCGGGGAGCAAATTAAGATCGGAGAGATTCCGATAGGCAGATCTTTTTCTGTCACTGACATGGTTAAAGAAATTAATCACGCCCTTCACGGTAACGCTTTATCTTACGAAATACCGCAGGACCGCGAACTTATTGCTCAGGAGCTGCTTCTCTACGAACTGGGCGGCGGTGAAAATCTGGACAAACATATTGACCGCGATCACAGAAAAGCGAGGATATCTCTAAGAATTCCATGGCTGGATGTGATTATATACAGCAAACTTCTTAATGAATATGAAATGACGTTAACAGATCTTTTCAAAGGTAAAGCATCAATTACCCTTACCGGACTTGCAATTATATACATGAGGACCTTTGAAGCAATAATCAGGAGTATGGCGGAAAGTTATCTGATAGCCGGAGTAATTGTCACATTATTAATGGTAATACTAATCGGTAACCTGAAGATAGGTCTGTGCAGTATGGCGCCAAATTTTATTCCAATTGTTTTCGGCCTGGGATTTATGTACATAGCCGGTATTCCCCTTGACTACTCAACGATAATGGTAGGCGGAATAGCCCTGGGTCTTGCAGTAGACGATACAGTCCATTTTATGCACAATTTCATCCGCTATTACCGGAAAACAGGAGATGCCGGTTTTGCAGTACGAGAAACTCTTCTCACATCAGGCAGGGCAATGCTGTTTACTACAATAATATTAGGGACCAGTTTTTTCATCCTTACCCTGGCAGAGCTTAAGAGTACTGCCTATTTTGGCCTTATCACAGGTTTTACAATTTGCATGGCGCTTGTGGCTGATTTCCTTCTGGCTCCGGCAATGATGGTTTTGCTTGCCCGCAATAATAAATCTCCTGACAACAAAATAGCTAATGAAAAAGCATGAATTATTTCAGGAATATCGCCATCTGAGGTAAAGGATGTCAGCTCAAAAACAAGTGATATTCACTAAGAGCAATCATCATTTATAGTGACTGTAGATACCCGCTTAATATAAAACTCAAATAATAATATTAGCGCTTTATTTTAATCTGTTAGAAGCATATAATAATTCAAGCTCCCCGCCTGATTCGAGAATGAATAACTGCGCGATGCGCTCATGAAAGGATGTAATCAAGATGGACTCATTATCTACTAAGAACAAACTTATAAAACGTATATGGAAAACGATGCCATCACTTTTTCTTCTATTGATGATAATTGGCATTATTGTATTATCGTCAAACATTAAAGGTGAGAGTGAACGTATTAATGCCGATAAAATGAAAGCACTTAACAGGGAACGACCCTCTTTAAATGTTGTAGTGCTCGATGTAACCCCCAAGCCAATCCATGACAGGCTTAATCTTCCGGCCCAGGTTGAACCATGGGTTGAACTGAAAATTCTTTCGGAAGTGTCCGGTAAGGTTGTAGAGATTCTGGCGAATGAAGGTGATTATGTTAATAAAGGTGATATCATTTCGCGTATTGATTCAAGAGATTATGAAAACGAGCTTGCTTCAGTCAGGGCGGAATATGACCTTTCAAAGCAGGAGCTTGCCCGATCAAAAAATCTTTATAAGGAAAAGCTCATTACAAAGTCCCGCTTTGATAGTGATGTGGCAAAAGTTAGTAAGCTAAGTGCTCAGCTGAAAAACGCTGAGCTTAAACTCGAAAGATGCACAATTATAGCCCCCATGGCAGGAGTCATTAACCGCACTGACGTGGAGGAAGGTCTTTACCTTAATGTTCAGGATCCGATTGCTGTTATTCTGGACATTAGCAGGGTCAAGGCCTGTGTCGGGATTCCGGAATCTGACGTTGATGAGGTAAGAAGGCTAACCAGTTTCAACATTACTATCGATGCCCTTGGAGATAAAACAATCAAGGGCAAAAAGCATTTTCTTTCCCGTAGTCCTGAATCCTTTGCACACCTTTACAAACTGGAGATCGAAGTCCCGAATCCGGATGGAAAGATTCTCCCTGGCATGTTTGCAAGAGCAGATATTGTAAAGCGGGAAGTAAAAGACAGCATTTCCGTTCCACTATATTCTGTTATCACCCGGGTTAACGAGCAGTTTGTTTATGTAGAAAATGATGGCAAGGCAGAGGTCAGAATGGTCGAGACTGGAATACTGGAAGGATGGAAGATAGAAATTACGAAAGGGCTTTCAAAAGGAGACCGTGTTATCGTTGTGGGCCATCGCAGCCTTGATGAAGGGCAGAAAGTTAATGTTGTCCGTAATGTGACCGATCCCGAGGAGCTTTTTCAATGATACTGTCAAACTCAGCTGTACGTCAGCGTATAAGCGTCATGGTCCTGGCCGTAATTATTCTTGCCTTCGGAATGCACAGTTACAGTGTTCTTCCCCGTGAGAGTGACCCTGATATTACAATTCCATTCGCTTTTGTTTCAACGAGCTACAAGGGCGTCTCACCTTCAGATATTGAAACCTCAATCACTATTCCAATTGAGAAGAAACTCAAAGGACTTGAAGGAGTCAAAAAGGTCCATTCCATAAGTTCAGAGGGAGAGTCCTCAATAAGTATAGAGTTCATTACAGGGACGGACATAGATGATGCACTTGAAAAAGTCCGCAACAAGGTAGATGAAGCAAACAAAGACCTTCCTGCTGACCTTGAAGACGACCCTTCAGTTTTTGAGGTTAATTTCTCGGAAATGCCGATCGTTGTTTTTTCGCTGAGCGGCAAATGCGGCAATCCCTGCCTGAAGAAGATAGCCGACGAACTTGAAGATGAGATCGAGGGAATTCCCGGGGTCCTTGATGTATCGATTGCAGGAGCGCTTGAGAGGGAGATTCGAATTGAGATCATGCCGGAGAAACTGGCTTACTACAATATCCCGATTACTGCATTTCAGAGTGTAGTGTCCAATGAAAACCAGAATATTTCCGGCGGCGCAATCCGGCTTGGCGACGGACGTTTCCAGCTTAGGGTCCCTGGCGAATTCAAGACCCCTGAAGAAATATACGGGCTTGTTGTCGGAACACACGATGGCAATCCCGTTTACCTGAAAGACCTTGCCAATGTAGTTGACGGGTTTAAAGATGAAGCGAGCCGCTCGCGCCTGAACGGCAGAGAATCAATTAATATAGCGGTCAAAAAACGTGCTGGAGAAAACATCATAGAGATAACGGACAGGGTTGATGAGATCCTGGAGCATCAAAAACCCGGATGGCCCAAAGGCACAGAGATAGTAAAAGTCATGGACAAAGCAAGGGACATCCGCAATATGGTAGCCGATCTTGAAAATAATATAATGTCCGGACTTGTCCTCGTTATTACGGTAATGTTCTTTGCGATGGGATTTAGAAATGCTGTTCTTGTAAGTCTTTCTATACCTTTCTCAATGTACCTTTCATTTATCGTGCTTCAAATAATGGGCATTACACTAAACGTGGTAGTGCTATTCAGTCTGACACTTGCGCTTGGAATGCTCGTTGACAATGCAATAGTAATAATTGAAAACATATACCGCTATATGGAACAGGGGGTCCCCCGAATAGAGGCAGCAATGCGTGCAACAGGAGAAGTCGCCTGGCCCGTTATCGGATCAACAGTGACAACACTCGCGGTGTTTTCGCCCATGATCTTCTGGCCAGGAATTATGGGTGAATTCATGAAATATCTTCCCATTACACTTATAGTCACACTCACTTCGAGTCTCTTTGTAGCCATGGTTATAAACCCTGCGCTTGCATCATTTTTTATGAAGACGAAGAAAACCTCCGTCCCTGTCAGTGGTGCGGACGAAGCCTCTGTCGCCGGAGAAAAACCGGTAGAAATAAAGGGGCCGGTGCTGACTCTATATTCTAAAATACTTAAGAGCGCGCTTAATCATCGTATCGTAGTGGTCTTGATCTCATTTGCTCTGCTTATACTCCTGTTTCAGGTATGGCTTCTGAACGTGGGTCTTGAAAAACCGGTTGAGTTTTTCCCGCATGTAGACCCATTGTCTATGTATGTAAATGTTGATATGCCGGAAGGGGCCGGCCTGGATTACAGCGACAATGTCCTGAAACAGATTGAGATGCGAATAAACGGAATTAACAACGGAGAAGAAAACGGCCGTTCAAAATCATTTGATGACCTTTACAGGGATTCATATAAAACAAAAACGCATAAAACAAGCTCAGGCGAGGAATATGAAGGCCCGAGCGACCTTGAAAATATCGAGTATGTATATTCACGTTCAATTGCCGTACCTCTCCCGGGCTCCTCTTTTGAGGCGACTACTCCCAACCATGTGGGCATTCAGTTTATCGAAATGAAGGACCGGCGTATACCATCGGCACTAACTCTTGAGAAGATCAGGGAGCGGGTAAAGGACATCCCGGGTGGTAAAGTGACTGTAGCTGAAGCTCAGGAAGGTCCACCCACAGGTTCGCCCATAAACATAGAGATATCAGGTACGGATTTCAGGGTGTTAGGAGAGCTTGCAGGGGAAATCCGAAAGATTATTGAACAGGTGCCTCATGTAGAGGACATCAGAGATGATTATGTTGCAGGTACACCATCAGTAAGAGTATCAATCGACAGACAGAAAGCCGCCCTTTTCGGTCTCACAACCGATTCAATCGGATTTGCTCTTAAGACAGGATACAATGGGCTTGACGTATCTACTTACAGAGAAAACGATGAAGACTTTGATATAACGGTGCAGCTCTCAGACAGTAACCGCAGGGTTACGGATGTACTTCATGAATTAATGGTGCCGGCACCCAGCGGAATCCTGGTCCCGCTGACAACACTGGCAAAAATCGATTATAGCGGCAATATCGGAAACATAGTAAGAATTAACCACGAACGTGTTGTTACCGTTAAGGCGAATGTGGATGAGACAAAGGTTCCCGGTCCCGTTGCAAGATCTGAGGCTGAGAAGATACTAAAGGAGCTCCCTATTCCGCCTGGCTATAAAATCAAGTTTACCGGTGAGTTTGAGTTTCAGCAGGAGTCGGAAGACTTTTTGACAAAGACGTTTATAATAGCGCTGTTTCTAATTTTTCTGATTCTTGTGACAATGTTCAATTCCGTTACCCAACCTGCAATTATTATGACTGCGGTAATACTATCCCTTGGCGGAGCATTCTTGGGTCTCTATTTTATTAGTTCCCCCTTCGGAATAATTATGACCGGTGTCGGAGTGATCTCTCTTGCAGGTGTTGTAGTTAATAACGGGATTGTTCTCGTTGATTATATAAACAAGCTCCGTGAAAGAGGCTTTGCAGTTAACGATGCCGTTGTTGCAGGAGGCGCCACACGTCTTCGTCCGGTCCTTCTTACGGCTGTTACGACAATCCTGGGACTTCTTCCTATGGTAACCGGAATTTCATATGACTTTCACGCATGGGAAATATCCTGGGTGAGTGAATCTACCCAGATGTGGAAAACAATGGCAATTGTTGTTATTTTCGGACTCATGACCGCAACTTTTCTTACCCTTCTTGTGGTGCCTGCTCTTTACTCGCTGCTCATATCATTCCAGAACAGTCTCAGTTCTCTTGTTGAGATTATACGTAAGCTATACTGGAAACCCTATGAATGGCTGACGGGAAAATCAGCAGGAGATTCAGAGTAGACCGTCACACATACTAAACAACCTTCTATACCTGATATCTATTTATTTATAGACAGCCTCCTTCTATATTTACCCCTATAAGGTAAAGTTTTCTATTGATTCTTCCGTAGAATTTATTAAGGGACAAAAACAGGGCTCTAATTAATTACATTAACAACAGTTAAGGGGACACTGTGAGCAATAGGGGACAACAA
>PIVU01000535.1 GCA_003354025.1 Nitrospirota bacterium | reverse complement strand
ACAATATTTTCTAACTCTGTCAAATAACCGCTACCATCAACCGAAAACTTCAAGATTTCACCAGCGGCAGATGAAACATAAAGATAATTTCCATCGCCCCAAACATCTTTCGCTGTACCCTCACTGGAAGTTTCCAAAGAAGTGATATGTGTCAGATAGCCGCTTGCATCAACTGAAAAGGTATATATCCAATCATTGAGAAGCAAAAAATATAAGAAATTTCCATCCCAAAACATTCTACTTGTTGTAGAAATATAACCAGTGTCATAGGAATCTATTTGTGTTAAATGTCCATCGCCATCGACACTAAATGAATATACAAAACCTTCATAAGTATTAGCAAAGACATAATTATCACTTTTAGCCATCCAATAGAAACTTTGCCCATTCGACCATCCTGTGTCAATCAGTGTTAAAGAGCCGGGTGATAGAGAGCCGGGTGGATCTGCTAAATATGTTGATATTCCGATCGATCCTCTCGCCAAAACTACATACCCGCCAATACCAGTTACCCCGACTGAACTATTCGTTTCAATTCCGTCAAGATAGGTTAGCTGGCCAGATTCCAATGACCATGTCTCAAGATCTCTACCGCTACCATAACCAGAAACATAAATGAAATCACCATCAGAATATAAATCATCGGGCCAGTTTTGGCCTCCACTTTCTTGATCAACTAATGTTATGTTACCAGAGACATCGACTGAAAATAAATATAGACCGGGAGCAGTGCCGACATATCCACCAGCAACTAAATATCCGTTATGAGTTATGATACTCCTAAAATTTGTGCCATATGCCACTGTAGAATCCAGTTCCGCTAACTGGGTAGTCCCAGTATTGAAATCGGCCGATATCGCCCAGTTATCACCACCATCAGAACTTTTCCATATCTGCCCATCATTTCCTGTTCCAGCATATAAGTCTTGATTTGTTGAATCATAACCGAGAGAATAAACATATTGC
>PIVU01000534.1 GCA_003354025.1 Nitrospirota bacterium | reverse complement strand
GTTTACTCCATTCCAGTAAACTGTTTTCTGTTCCAAGTGAGAAGTCCACTCAACTTGAGTGAGAACGAGTGGGAGAAGTGCGCCCTCTCTCCTGACCTCACTATCGTTCGGTCTGACTCCTCCCGTTGGTTGTCGTACCCACCCCCACCTACCACCATTGTAGATAAGGTTTGAGTAAATCAAACCAGAATTATGGGAAAGAAATATTTCCCAAAAATAGTGCAAAAAGCACACAAACACACAAAAAAAAATCAATGATAATATTGGTGGTGTTCAAAAACACCTGGTATGATAAAAAAGAAGAAAAATAAAATAAAAAAAAAGTGCAGGTTTTGTCGTCCCGGGCCAGTGCAGGTTTAGTCGCCCGAGACAGTGCTGGTTTTGTCGTCCCGTGCCAGTGTCGCCCGAGCCAGTGCAGGTTTAGTCGTCCCGGACAGTGTTGGGTTTAGTCGTCCCCGGCCAGTGTTGGGTTTGTCGTCCCGAGACAGTGTCGCCCGAGCCAGTGCTGGTTTAGTCGTCCCGAGACAGCGCGGGTTTAGTCGCCGAGACAGTGCAGGTTTGTCGTCGTCCCGGGCCAGTGCAGGTTTTGTCGTCCGAGTACGAGTGCAGGTTTTGTTCCGAGTACCAGTAGTGGTCGCACTCGCAGTAGTACTAGTAGTAGTGGTTCTTCTTCTTTTGTTGGTCGTGGTCGCAGTAGAGTTCCAGTACGGTTTTGTCACCGAGTTCTAGTACGAGTTTTGTCGCCGAGTTCTAGTGCGGGTTTAGTCACCCGAGCCAGTGCAGGTTTTGTCGTTCCGAGACAGTGTCGCCCGAGACAGTGTCGCCCGAGCCAGTGCAGGTTTGTCGTCCCGAGCCAGTACTTGTTGGTCGCGGTCGCAGTCGCAGTCGCAGTAGTACTTCTTTTGTTGGTCGTGGTGGCAGTAGTACTTGTTCTTCTTCTTCTTTTGTTGTTCGCTGTAGTAGTAGTA
>PIVU01000264.1 GCA_003354025.1 Nitrospirota bacterium | reverse complement strand
CGAATTGAACATTGTAGAATTCAAGCAGGATCAGAGCTGAAAATGTCTGGAATTAGACTGTACTTGTGGGTAATAGTAAGTCCACACCACCCGGCAAGCGGATCCGCACCGGGCGGTTCCCAGAGCATGACGGCCCGTAGGCGGTCAATCGTATCAGAGACATCATAAGATGCCCCTTTTGGGGCGAGCGATTCAACGACGCGCCGTGTGGTCACTCATCCGTTCGGATTCTCCATGTCATGAAAACTCATTGATGCTCCTTTCCCTTTCTCTGTGTTCAGCCCTTCACTATGTGCCGGGCATTAACCCGACCGTTGGGCTACTATGGCCGATGCTGACTTCTGTCCAATCTCATTATTGATTACTCAACAATGCGCTGCCTTCATCTGCCCCTGTCCGTTTCCTTGTTTCGTTCGTTATCAGGTTGAAACGGGCACCTGTTAATGCCGTAGGCTTGTTCTCCGGTTTTGCCCTTCCGGTTTTCTTCCATGAAGCAGATTATAGACCGCCTGTTAGACAGATCTCCCCGGATAAGGGCGTGAACTTCCACTATGCAACCGCAGCATTTACCGTATCCATTGAACCCAGGGCTTCATTGTGTTGTGCCAATTTACCCACGGACTCGGCCTTTCTATGCTGTTTCTGTTCGTCGGCTCACAGTTTTGCCGTATGCTTCCTTCAGACAATCTCTCACGATTTTGCCCTTGCCTTAGGCTAGTACTTCTGCTAATATCAAGAATTCATATTAACAGGGTTCACGTACAGGGGACTTTAACCCCTTTAGTTCACGCCCATGACGGGCGTACACCATTGAGTACACAGTGAACGAGTACCAGCGACCATGATTTTGCTTTTGATTGTTTTTAGTAGTGCATATTGTCTTTTAGCAGTTATATGCGCTACAGGTACTCGTCAGTGACTCATCCGTTATAAAGAAAAACATATTGCACGTAGATTAAGTATAGACCTCAAACAATAACGTGGCATAATATTAAAGGTCTTGCCAAGGGAAATTGTTAACTTATTACAACCTATAACTAAGGGGGGATACGCATGAAAAGAATATTCATTATAGTGTTGATCATGGCAATAGGCTCAGGGTTTTTCGTGGGGGCTTATGCAGAGTTGTATTACCGAGGCACGGACAACGATGGCTATCGGCTGATTTATGATAGTGACTTTGATATCACGTGGTACGATTACTCAAAAACTGAAGACATGTGGGCTGTTAAGGTGAATTGGGCAGATACATTGACTGTTAATTTTGCTGGATATTCGTATGAGGACTGGCGTCTGCCGACTACTCTTCAGCCTGACTATAGTTGTAGTAATCAACAATGGGACCCTTTTTATTATGGCTTTAACTGCACAGGCAGTGAGATGGGCCACCTGTATTATACAGCATTAGGTAATACGGAAACAGAGCTTGGCTATAACACTTCAGGAGACTTTCTGTATTTGCTCCGGGACCATTTCTACTGGTCGGGAACGGATTACGAACCTTCAAGAGTACCGAGAGCGTGGGTCTTCGATTTCTATAATGGAAATCAGGTAGACGGTAAAGGTAAGGATAAAATTACGAACAATTTTTATGGAATTGCTGTTCGTGACGGAGACGTGCCCCAACAAGAAACCGAACCCGTAAAGATTAGACGCTTAACGGATAATATTGATTATATCCGGTATAACTTAAATTTTTATTACTATACACTTCTTGATGCTTATGTGGATGCAATTGACGGAAATATTATTCAGTGTAGAGCGGGACTGTTAACCGAAGACCTCGATTTCGACTTAAATAAATCAGTTGTGATTGAAGGTGGTTATAACTATCACTTTACAGTAAATGACGGTACTACATTTACATCTATTAACGGGAGTATAGTAATAAGTGACGGAAAAGTAACTATTGATAATGGCAATTTAGAAATATTGTAAAGAAGGACTGATAAAGCGGATAAGACATTCTTTCAGTAACTTTTATTGGATATCAAATTTAACCCTAAGGACTACTGACATGAAAAAATTAATTGATTTCCACATAAAAAACAAACACTATGTTTTCAGCGGCTATGTAAGTTCTAAACGCATTGTTGCAGCAGTTGCTCTATTCCTGTGTACGGTCTTTCTAGTTGTTCGTAGTCATGCAGCGTCGGAAACAGATATAGCCGGGTATATGGTGGAAGGGATCTCAATCAGTATGAGTGTATCTGAAATCCAGGGAAAACTGCTTGATTCAGGCTATTCCGCTAGCCGCACCAAGATGGTATTTAATAAAAGCGAAAATAATGGAGAAAACAAGCATATCAAAATCAAGGATGGAAAGAGGGGTACATCCCTCAAAATAAGATTAACCAGGCCAAAGAAAATGAACTGGGATCTAGATGAAATAAGAACAGAAATACTAAACAAACTCGGCAAAGATAATAATGAATGTCCGCTTAGTGGCAATCAGTGGACTTGCATTTTCATGGAAGAGATAGAGAACGAGTTTTTTGAACTGTCAGTGAATTTGAGCAAAAGAAAATCAACCTATGCCATTGGCAAATATCTAAACAGGAATTCTCTCTCATCACAAGCACAAAAAAAAATACTCGCAAAAGAAAAAGCCCTTGCAGAAGCCCGAGCACTTGGCAAAGCGAAAGAACGTGCGGAAGCTCGAGCACTTGCGAATGACCGGGCACTTGTGAACGTTTCTGCACCTACGGAAGCCGCGCCTGTTCCCTTAACAGTAAAAGCAGCGAGGTATACTGTTAACGGGGATAACACAATATCAGACAATGTAACAGGACTTATGTGGCAGCAGGAGGACAACAATAGTGAAAGAAACTGGAAGATGGCAAGAGCCTATTGTGAAAATCTGGTAGTTTCACCCTCAACATACAGCGACTGGCGTCTGCCGGATATCAAAGAACTCTATTCAATTGTAGATCAATCACAGTATGATCCGGCAATAGATTCGACTGTTTTTCCGAATACTAAGTCATTGCCCTACTGGTCGTATACCACTTTTTCAACGATTTCTAATCGTTCATGGTTTGTGAAATTCAAGACTGGCGAGGCCGTAGGAATAGGCAAACAAACAGGCAAAGCCTATGTAAGGTGCGTGCGAGGAGAACGAACATATCATAGTTTTACAGACAACGGTGACGGGACGGTAACATACGATGTAACAGGACTTATGTGGCAGCAGAAGGTCGACCATAGAAAGCGAAATTGGATGTCGGCACTTACCTATTGTGAAAACCTGGAAGTTCCAAACACAACATACAGCGACTGGCGGCTGCCGAATATAAATGAACTCAATTCAATAGTAGATCACTTACATTTTAATCCGTCAGTAAATAGGTTTGCGTTCCCGAATACTATTTCATGGAAATTCTGGTCGTCTACCGAAGGCGCGAGCATACCAGGCCTTCCAGCGCTCGCGTGGTACGTGTATTTCGCCAATGGCCACGTCAACGCCAACAGTAAGGAAGGCCTCATGATCAATGTCAGATGTGTGCGAGGAATTGGGAAACATGCATATGAAGATGCTTATTCATATGACGATATTTGTGATGACTTAAAAGAATCTAATTACGGTTTATGGAAAATAGAATGTGGCGGTGGGTATTAATTTATATTCATGGGGGCGGAAATGAATGGGTGGTGTCACGTCTACACATTTTACAAATGGGTGGTGTCACGTCTACACATTTTACAAAAATGACAGAAGAAAATTAGCTGATAATTTATCGAAGTCATTTGGGCTGTCTGATTAAAAGAAATATAAAGACAATAAAGACGATATTAATTACAATATTCAGACAACATTATGAGGGACATGGACAAAATCGCTACACGTTCATCCCTCTTTGAATTACGGCATTAAAAAAAACAGAACGAATTAAAGGATAGCAATTTGATCGACGGGAAGCCATTAGTGGGCTTTAATTCGACTTTGGTTTATAGTTGATGTTCTTACTAATTCCCGCTC
>PIVU01000263.1 GCA_003354025.1 Nitrospirota bacterium | reverse complement strand
GAATGTCGAAGTGTAAAAGACAAATATCAAACACTTGATTACCAGTTATGGTTGCAGGGGCATATTACAATATGCCTTTACTTTGAAATTCGACATTCCTTGTTCGATATTCGATATTCGTCGTTAGACTGATCTTCTAATACCAAGCTTGCGCATTCTGGTACGGAGAGTACTGGGATTAAGATTAAGGGACTCTGCAGCCCCGTTCTTACCTTCTATTTTCCATCTGGTTTGTTCCAGTACCCGGAGGATATGATCATGTTCTACTTCTGAAAGATCTTTACTCTGAGATGTTCCATGATCCGTTGTTTTATATAACTCAAGTTTGTCTGCCAAATGTAGCGTAGAATTCGGGGATATGATCATGGACCGCTCAATTATGTTTTCCAGCTCCCTCACATTGCCGGGCCAGTGATATTCCTGCAAAGATTTTATAACATCATAGGGAACTCTCTCGATCTGTTTTCCTATTTTCTTTCCAAATTTCTTCAGAAAATATTTAGCGATCATTGGAATATCTTCTTTACGCTCACGCAGAGGCGGTACAGTTACAGGAAAAACATTCAACCGGTAATAGAGATCCTCACGGAACCTCCCCTTTTTGACTTCATCGATCAAATCCCGATTTGTAGATGAAATAATCCGCACATCGACCTTGACTGTGTGAGGGCTGCCAAGGCGCTCGAACTCACCTGACTGTATTGCCCTGAGAAGTTTGGCCTGGAGTTCCAGGGGAAGCTCGCCGACCTCATCAAGAAAAAAGGTCCCTTTGTCGGCAAGCTCAAAACGTCCGATCTGCCGTACCTGCGAACCCGTAAACGCACCTTTCTCACGTCCGAACAGCTCATTTTCTATGAGATTCGCAGGAAGTGCCGCACAATTCACTTTGACAAGGGGACGATTCCTGCGGGAGCTTTCATTATGAATGGCTTCGGCAACCAGCTCTTTTCCGGTCCCGGTTTCACCGAGAATAAGGACAGTGGCATCTGAAGGCGCTACCTGCTTTATCTTATAAAGGACGTATTTCATGGCATCACTTTTACCTATGATATCTTTATGTGTACTCTGGACAGAGATCTGATCGCGCAGATAGATGTTTTCCACTTCAAGGCGTTCTTTTAACAGTTTTATTTCGTGATAGCTGTCATTGAGTTTGACCTCTGTTTCCCTTCGACGCATGGCGCTAAGTATAACCTTCCCAATGGCTTTAGATTGCTCGACAATATCCGCAGGCCATACATGCTCCGACCGAACCTTATCCATAGCAAAAACATCAACTCCCGAGCTATCAACTTCTAATGGAACCCCAACACCGGCCTTAGTCCCAAAGAATTTCAGGATTTTTCTCATTTCAGGCCAGTTTGGACTATCATCGAATTTGCTAAATACAGTTGCTTCCCCTTTTGAATAATGAGCGGCAAGGTTAGGGTATTTCATTGTATGAATTTCGGCCATTTCTTCCAGTGGAGCAAGGTCTTTATCTTTCCACTGGTTCCTGACTTTCAAAACATCTCCCTGCAGAGATAATCGGTAAAGCCTTACTGTATCCGAATTGAAATATTTGCCTATCTCCTCAAGAGTATCTTGAATAGCCATTTCAAATTCAACTCCGGTTAAACCGACAAATTTGTTGGAGATGTTGGAAATGAGTTCTTGAAATTCGCTATGCTTCTGGAGTTTGTCCTCGCGTTCCATGAAGGAATGATCTTCTTTTTTGTTTGAAGAATTAGTCTTTGCCATATTTGAAGTATGGGAAAAATGGTTTAGGTGCACAAGGTATAAACCATAACCTGTTTATTTTAAACAATTATCTCACAAACAATTTATTGTTGCAACAGAATTCTAGTCATAGTGATGTTAACTTATTGAATTTAATAGTTTGTTAAGCTTCTTATGTTAAAGAAGGAATAATTTAAGGCACACTCAACCCGTTGTATAACACAGATTCAGTGGGATACAGGATGGGAGGAGAAGATGAAAAGAGAATATCGAATATTGAATGTCCAATAACGAACCCGCCTACCGGCAGGCAGGTTTCGAAGTATTGAAGAATATTGATTGCAGAAGTTGTTTTACCTCGACATTCGACATTCCTTGTTCGATATTCGTTATTCGCCTTGTTCTTTTCCAGCTTTTATCGCCTGCCGAACCTGCTTAAGCATTTGTTCCGGCCCTGGAGCTTTGGGAACCAACTCAACAAGCTTTTCAGCAAAGGGAAGCGCTTCTTCCCACTGTTTCTCCTGAATATAAAATATAGCCAGTGCGTGCACTATCCCCGGATCGCTCTTGTTGATTTCATAAGCTGCAAGCATTGCCGAGATAGCATCGGCATTCCGTCCAATATGACGAAGTGAAAGCGCATAGTTATAGTGAATCCTTGCACGGTCGGGAATTAATTCCGCTGCTTTGCCAAGGGATTCGATCGATTCTTCAAGTTTCTTCATTTCAGCTAACAACAGTCCCAAAGAATAATGCGCTTCGCCATTTTCCGGCTCAAGCCCGATAATTTCCCTGAACTGCTGCTCAGCTTCGTTATTTCGGCCTGTCTTGTTATAAAGATTTGCCAAATTAAAACGTACCGGCATAAAATCATTCACGATTCTGATACCGGTTTCATAAGAGGCTTCCGCCATATCATTCTGACCCATATTTTCATACATCAGACCAAGGTTGAGATGCGCCTCAGGGCGGTCTGCTATGGATGCCTGCCTCTCTTTATATTCTTCAAGAGCTTTATGGAAGTCATCCAGGTGACGTTTGTTAAACAGTTTAGCAGGTACCTCGGTCAAAGCCCGTGCTGCTTCTGTACGGACAGCAAGCCTCTTGTCTTTCAAAAGCGGGACAAGACGAGAGTATTTCTTTTCCTGTTCATCCTCTCCCATCTCTTTTGGGATTAATATTGATATTCCTCTTACCGCCTCATATCTGACTAACGGTTCATCATCAAGAAGCACCATTGCAGTTACATCAACCGCATCCTTATTCCTGTATCCTGACAATATATTTAGAGCTGTTGCCCTAATGATGGCAGGTTTTTCACGATCATTAATTATCGCAGACAAACCTGCTTGAGCTTCAGGTTTATGGGCCTGCCCTGCTGAAAATATTTCGGCAAAGTGAACTTCCTTTTCACGCTTCTCACGTGTTGACGGATGGACTTCATTGATAATGTCTGTTGCCCATTGTGCTGATTTATCTTCATGACATCTGTTGCACGCATTAGGTATGTTCAGCTTAACACTAAGGTCCGGCCTTGGTATCTGGAAGCTGTGATCACGGCGGGGATCAACTGCCATGTACTTTGTTTCATGCATGTGGCACTCAACGCACTGTGCACCCGGTGAATCTTCCTTGTGAAAATGGTGCGTCGGTGAGTTATAATCCTTGTTTTTCAAGTTTGCATAATCCGGCGGCGGCGGAACGCTGTGGCAACTTATACACAGTTCATTCCCATACTCATGCAGTCTGGCTGTATGCGGATCATGACAATCCGTACAGCGGATACCCTTTTGATACTTCTTTGACTGAACAAACGAGCCGTAAACATATACCTCATCCAGAATCTGTCCGTCAGGATAATAAAATGGATCAATCAATACCTGTGGAACATAATAATCCATTAAAGGTTTGCCATACTGGTAATCCTTGCGCAAACCGTTTCTGCGGGCATGGCAGCGGGCACATGATTCAATTTGCTTATGTGAATCATCCGCTTTCATATTAACTTCAAGCCCCATCTCTTCAAACTTATATTGTTTGCTATCAGTTTTATCTGCAGACTGAGCCCAATCAACATGGTTGGAACCTGGGCCATGGCAGGCCTGGCAGCCGACATCGATCTCAGACCATGTAGAGTTAAAAGTATTTGTTGCAAGATCATAGTTCTTCTGCAGATTGGTGCTGTGGCATTCAGCGCACATATAATTCCAGTTCAGAAACCGCCTTGTCCAGTGGAATATATGTTTTGGAGTTATCTTTTCGTCAGGATG
>PIVU01000060.1 GCA_003354025.1 Nitrospirota bacterium | reverse complement strand
GCCGTCCCCTCCTGACCGTTGATCAATACTGCAATTTCCTCAATTGTTGGAGAATTGAAGAAATCCATCACAGACAGGTACTTACCGGTGGTTTTTTTAATCTCTGCAATAAGACGAACTGCAAGCAAAGAGTGCCCTCCCAGCTCAAAAAAGTTGTCCCCTGTCCCAATAGGCTGAATCCCCAGGGCCTTTTCCCAAATCCTCGCAAGTCTCTGTTCAAGTTCACTGCCGGGCGCTTTGAACGTCCTGTTCATGTCAGTTCGATCTGCCCCTAACATAGGTAAAGCTCTTCGGTCTAACTTACCGTTAGGCGTTAAGGGAAGAGAGTCAAGCATAATAAATCCGGCAGGAACCATAAAGTCGGGCAGTTTTCCTTTAAGATAATTCCTTAACTCACTGACCTTGAGCTTTACATGCTCTTTCAGCACAACATATGCTATAAGACTCTTATCTCCAAATCGCCCTTCTTTTACCGTTACAAAGGACTCTCTCACATCCGGATGATGCTGGATAGCTGATTTAATCTCTCCAGGTTCAATTCGGAAGCCTCGTATTTTCACTTGATTGTCAAGTCGTCCAAGAAAATCAATATTACCATCGGGCAGGTACCGGGCAAGGTCGCCTGTCCGGTATAACTGTGCTCCGGGTTCATTGCTGAAATGATTTGGAATAAATTTATCACTCGTTAATTCAGGCCGGTTGTGATACTCTCTGGCAAGTCCGTCACCGCCAATATACAACTCACCCGATACACCAACGGGAACAGGCTGAAGGTGATTGTCCAGAATAAATACGCTCGTGTTGGATACAGCGCGTCCGATTGGAACTGAATCTCCCTGACGCTCAGCATGAGGCACAGTATAGCAGCAGGTAAAGGTTGTGTTTTCCGTCGGCCCGTAACCGTTAATAAGCCTGCAGTCCTGCAATGTTTGAGTAAAACGCCGTACATGAGAGGCAGACAGTACATCACCGCCGGCCAGAAGATTGCGAACACACTTTAAATCCTCAAGCCGTTCATCAGTCATTAAGTGAAACAGGCCGGCTGTTAACCATAGAGTGCTGACCTTGTATTTCTGAATAATCATGCCCAGTTCTTCAATTGTCAATTTGCCGGGAGGGGGTATAGTCAAATGCGCACCATTGAGAAGACAGCCCCAGATTTCGAATGTTGATGCATCAAATGTAACTGGCGCAAACTGAAGAAAAACATCGTCAGCAGTTATATGTACATAATTGGGCTGGTAAACGAGCCGGACCACTCCGCGATGTTTGACACTTATTCCCTTGGGCATCCCAGTTGAACCCGAAGTATATGTTACATACGCAAGGTGTTCAGATGAATTGACTGTGGGAGGGTTCGCGTCGCTTTCTCTTTCAATCATATTCCAATCAGTATCCAGGCAAAGTATCGGTGCTCTTTCCGGGGGGAACTTTCGAGACAGTGAGCTTTGCGTCAGCAGTAAAGCTATACCCGTATCTTCCAGCATAAAACCCAGACGTTCCTTCGGGTACTCAGAATCCAGAGGGACATAAGCACCGCCTGCTTTTAAAATTGCAAGAATGCCGATGACCATCTCAGGAGAACGCTCTATACATATGCCCACAAGAACATCAGGAGATACTCCCTTTTTAATTAAATAGTTCGCAAGACGGTTCGATCTGCTGTTCAGCTCATTGTAAGTTAAACGCCTTTCCCCCATTTCAAGGGCAACAGCATCGGGAGTCCTGTAAGCATGCTCTTCAAACAGCTGCTGTATACATTTGTTTCGGGGGTAGTCCGTGCCAGTGTCATTCCACTCTACCAACAGTTGATGTTTCTCAGTATCAGTCAGGATTGGAAGCTCTGACAGCTTCATCTCCGGGATTGCAGTAATGCCCTTCAGCATCTTCTGATAATGCCCCACCATTCGTATTATTGTTTCAGGATCAAACAAGTCTGCATTGTATTCCCACAGGAGAGTAATCCCCTTATTTCTTTCTGATCCACATTGCCCAACACTCTGTTCTGACCTTGGAATGACAATAATATTCAGATCGGCCTTTGCTGACTGGCTCAATCCTTCAATAAGCTCGGCTTCAAGACCTTCAAGTTTCATATCACCTAATGGAGAATCATGAAAGCTGAACATTACCTGATAAAGTGGTGAATAGCTGAGACTGCGCTTCGGATGTATTGCCTCTACGACCTTCTCAAAGGGGATGTCCTGATTTGCATATGCCCCCAGACATACTTCGCGAACATGCCTGAGAAGCATCAGAAAGGAGGGGTCCCCGGAAAGGTCAACTCGTAATGCCATTGTATTTACAATCATGCCCATTACGCCTTCTATTTCCTTCAATCTCCTGTTTGCGATTCCAGCACCGACACAGAGATCAGCTTTCCCTGAGTATCGATATATCAATGTCAGGAAACAGGCAAGCATTGTCATATAAAGCGATGCGCCATTGCTGCGGCTTAAAGAACGCAGGGATTCACAAAGAGCAGGATCCAGATCAATAAGAAGTGTTTCACCGTTATTAAATGTCTGGACCGGAGGCCGCTTGCGGTCAAAGGGCAGATCAAGCCCCTGCTCATAACCTGTCAACTTCTTTTTCCAGTAATCAAGCTGACGTCCGGCTTCTTCAGTCTTGATCCACTCACGCTGCCAGTACGCATAGTCGGCAAATTGAACCGGCCCATCATCAAGGGTAGATTGATTTCCATTGCAGTACGCGTTATAAAGTTCTGTCAGCTCGTCCAGGAATATATTTAGAGACCAGCCGTCATGTACAATGTGATGTTCCACATGGACCAGTATGTGCTCCTCCTGGTTTAGCCGCAATAGTTTCCAATACACTAATGGCAGCTTTGACAGGTTGAATTTATACTTGTACTCTTCTGAAATTATTTTGTCCGCCATACTGAGGCTGCTGCCATGATTTACTTCATCAATTTCAATCATATCGAGTTCAATCGGTACAAACTCATGAATTTTCTGAAAAGGCCTGCCGTCCCGGGAATGGAAGGTTGTCCGGTATATTTCATGCCTCCTCAGGATTTCGTTAAGGCTCTGCTCAAGTGCCTCAATATTAAGTTCTCCTTTTAAACGGAGGGCAGTTTCAAAGTTGTAGGCCAGAGAGCCGGGGTTCATTTCATTAATGAACCATATCCGTTCCTGTGCAAATGACAGCGGCAGTTCCATATCACGATTAACAGTTTTTACAGAAAGCACTCTATTGCTGCCATTGCCGTGAGAGCTTCTATCAATAATATCCGCCAGGCCGGCTACTGTAGGATTATTAAAAAATGCTGTCACAGGGACATCAGTTTTGAATTGCTCACGGCACCGCGATATTACCTTTACTGCCAGCAGAGAGTGTCCTCCCAGATCAAAGAAGCTGTCCTTTATACCTGCCCGGTCAATGTCCAGCACCTCTTCCCATATCGATGCAACTGCTTCTTCCGTCGACGTCTCAGGCAAAACATATTCATCACATGATACAGGCAGGGAAATATCCGGAGAAGGCAGTGCCTTTCTGTCAACCTTGCCGTTCGGCATCAGGGGAAGTGAATCGAGCTGGACAAATGCAAAAGGAACCATGTAATCCGGCAGCTTTGTATTCAGAAAATCCCGAAGGTCACCGTTGAGATTAGCCGCTTTATCAATCAGGACCACATAAGCAATTAAACGCTTGTCCCCGGGTTGGTCCTCCCTGACCGTAACTACGGCTTCACTTAAGGCCGGGTGACTCGCGAGCACAGCCCCGATTTCACCAGGCTCAATACGGAATCCTCTGATCTTAACCTGATCATCTATCCTTCCAGCATATTCTATGCTGCCGTCGGGCAGATGCCTTGCGAGATCTCCAGTCCTATACATCCTGCCCTTGCCTGAAGGACTCTCCATGAACCTCTCGTCCGTTAATTCCGGTCTGTTTAAATATCCTCTTGCTACCTGAACACCGCTAATGTACATTTCCCCGACGGTGCCTGCAGGAACATCCTGAAGACTGCTGTCGAGAATATAGACCCCGGTATTTGCAACAGGACGGCCGATAGGTATAACATCAGTATCCCCTTCCAGGTTGACCTTCCAGAAAGTTGAATCAATGCATGCCTCGGTAGGTCCGTAGAGATTGATCAAGTCAGCATCAGACAGCTCCTTAAAGCTCCTGGCAAGATTAGTGGACAGTACCTCTCCTCCACAGAAGACACGTTTCAGTGAAGTACAATTAGCAAAAACTTTTTCTTCATTTAGTAAGTTCAACAGAGAAGGAACTACCTGAAGTACTGTAATCCGCTTTTCGGAAATAACTCTTGCAATATACTCACAATCCCTATGCCCATCCGGGCGGGCCATGATCAGACGCGCTCCGGCAAACAGTGAAGCATAAAATTCCCAGACAGAAGCATCAAAACTAAAGGGAGTCTTTTGCAATACCCTGTCCGATTTGTCCAGAGGAAAAGTCTCCTGCATCCAGAGCATATGATTACATACAGACCTGTGTGAAATCATGACTCCCTTGGGTGTACCGGTAGATCCAGAAGTGTAAATAACATAGGCCAGATTATCAGGAGTCGTCTCTGCTGCCGGGTTTGGCAGGTCTGCAGAAACTTTGCTGCCGCGGAATGATTCTATACAGACAACACATGCTTTATGCTCCGGCAATTTCTGCTCAAGGTCCTCTTGAGTCAGCAGCAGCTTTACCTGAGCATCCTTCAGCATGAATTTCAGCCGGTCAGAGGGATAGGATGGATCTAATGGCAGATATGCACCACCTGCCTTGATAATACCCAGCAGGCCAATTACCATTTCGATTGACCGCTCAACAAAAATACCTACCAGGACTTCAGGCCCTACTCCCTTGGATTTAAGATAATAAGCCAGCCTGTTGGCACGTGCGTTCAACTCAATATAGGTGATCTGCTCATCTTCAAATTCAACAGCAACCGAATGTGGTGTTTGTTGCACCTGAGCTTCAAAGAGTTCATGTATCAGCATGACAGCATCAAAGTCTCTGCCAGTGTTATTCCATTCAAAAACCAGTTGATGATGTTCAGTCGATGTCAGTAATTGCCCTGAATTAGACTGATCACGGTCCAATGGTCCACTTGCTAGCTGACTTGTCCATTTATTATTTTTCATATTCAAAAGACTAGTCCCCCACTATTAGTCATAGTTAAAATAATTAGGCCCGGCAATACACCGTAATATTCCTTTACATTATATTATTTATTGTGTAATATTTTATTGCTTTTTGCAAGTTTTTTTACAGTTTTATTGGTTTTCTATTGAGTAGTTATAGGATACTATACTCAGTTTATGTAATAATATTTTACACATAGCAAAGCATTTTTCCTATATTGCCAGGCAGAAACCTATAATGAAGTGCTGCTGAGGGGGGGGGCAGATATAATATGATCAAATCACATTACATTTCACATACTTATAATTAATTGCTAAAAGTGAGAGTTTAAAAAAATACATTTAACACCGCTTATTCATCCAGGCCTTTATAAGTTGAATTTATCTTGCCCAAGTACAGCCGTAACCACTTGCTCCACTTACCCACCCAAGGCTCTTTTATCAAATCCGCATGTTTCACTTCAGCTAGAGTATGGACAGATACCTCTCCCTCTACGAGCTCAATCCAGTCCGGACGAACATGCCTGTCCTCGCTGTCTGAATTAATTAGCACAACCTTTCCGGGATAAACCTGAGGGATATACTTTCTTAGGAGCTTAAGAGCATAGAGTTGATAAACATAGAACTGTATGAGTACGCGGGGTACGGGGAGTCTGAATAAAATAAAAGTCCGGCAGATAATTTCCTTCGTTTTTATCATCAACTCTTCAATAGTTTTCTTTACACCCCAGTAAACTATAGAAGGTAATTTCTGCAAAACATATATGGCCTTCCCTGCAGCTCCCAAGCGCTGAAGGTTGGCAGCGTGATGAATGGCTCTTGATTTCATAATTGAACTTTCTTGCTCGCAACCAGGACTCTTTGATTTTTGTATAGTGTAATTAACATCTGTACCTACAAGAAACAGTAAGGGCACATCATACCCCTGCCGTTTCAGTCTCTGAGCTACTTCAAGTGCTACCGCACCCCAAAAACAGTACCCCCCTAGAATATAAGGGCCCTCCGGACGTTCAGCAATCAATCTCTTTATGCAGAGCTCTGCTATTTCCTCTATTGTGGAGTATGCGGGAATATAGCCATGCTCATCCCAGTCAATTAACATATAAACCGGCTGGTCAGGTTCCATATGGCGTACGAAATAAGTACCCGTTAACCAGAATATAGGCACATTAGATCCATGGGGCTGGACCGGCGCTATGGTGTCAGAGGGACCCGGCAATTCTTCACCAATAATGACCTTAGTCAGCTGAACAATTGTCGGCGCATGAAAAATTGATATGACTGGAAGATCCTTGCCAGTAACTTTATTAATTTCGGATATTAAAGACACAGCCAATAGTGAATGCCCGCCCAGGTGGAAGAAATTGTCAGTTATCCCGACCGGTGTTACATTAAGCACGTTTTCCCAAATTTTCGCCAGCAGAATTTCCAGTTTACTTTCAGGCGGAACAAATTCAACTCCTGCCTCGGCAGTATCACGACCAGGCACCGGCAATGATCTCCGGTCTACCTTCCCACTGGGCGTTAAAGGTAATTCGTCCAAAAAGACAAAGGTACCCGGCACCATATAATCAGGCAGTTTCTTTTCTAAAAGGCTTCTCAGTTCTCCACCTGTTATTGTCGCTTTTCTATCACGTACAATATAGGCTGCAAGACGTTTATTATCAGCGCGATCACCATAGGCCGTCACCACGGCATCCTTCACTTCATCATGCTCTGTAAGCACTGTCTCAATCTCTCCCGGTTCAACTCTGAATCCCCGTACTTTCACCTGATGATCCAGTCTTCCCAGATACTCAATATTCCCATCCGGCAAATAACGGGCTAGGTCACCAGTTCTATATAGTCTCGCTCCAGGCGCTTGAGAATAAGGGTTTGTTATAAATCTCCCGGCGGTCATTTCCGGCTGATTCATGTATCCACGCGCAAGACATTCCCCTCCAATATACAATTCACCGGCAATACCCACTGCAACAGGATTATGATTACGATCAAGGAGATAAATTTCCGCATTGCTAATCGGACGGCCAATCGCAGGAAGTGAAGGCCATTCAGACGGTGGACCGGAAAGCTCAAACGCAGTTACCACATGACTCTCTGTCGGGCCATACTGGTTATACAGCCTGCACTCTCCCAGCCCCTCAAACATTCTGACAATTGACGGCGTGATCCGAAGTTGTTCACCTGCTGTGATGATCTCTTTCAAACTCCGGGGGAAGCTATTACTTTTATCCATAGCCTCGGCAAGTTGCTGAAGCGCTACGAAAGGAAGAAACAGCCGCTCTATTGATTCACTCTCCAGGTAACGAGTTAAGAATAATGGTTCTCTACGCAATTCTTCAGATACCACTGCAAGAGTCCCTCCGCTGCACAGTGTTGAAAATATCTCCTGGAAAGAAACATCAAAATTCAGAGAAGCAAACTGCAGTGTTTTTGCTCCAGATGACAATTGTGAACTCCTGAGCTGCCACGATATTAAATTACAAAGCGGGCGGTGACTCATTGCCACGCCTTTGGGCTTACCGGTAGACCCTGAAGTATATAGCACGTAAGCAAGATCTTTAGGCGTGGCAGCAGCTGAAGGATTTTGATCGTTCTCTTTTTCAATGATCTCTCTGTCCTGATCCAAACAGAGCAGCCGGACTTTGCTTTTCGGGAACTCTCCTGAGAGACTATTCTGCGTAATCACAAGCTGTACTCCGGCATCAACCAGCATAAATTCGAGCCGCTCTTTCGGGTAGGCTGGATCAAGCGGTACATAAGCCCCTCCAGCTTTAAGAATACCCAGAACAGATATAACCATTTCAAGAGACCGCTCTATGCAAATGCCGACCGGCACGTCAGGGCCGACACCCTGTTTCCGTAGATAATGCGCCAGCTGGTTTGCTTTCCTGTTCAGCTCGTTATAAGTTAATTTCTGATCCTTAAAGACGGCTGCAGCTGCTTCGGCATGCATCTTAGCCTGTTTCTCAAACAATTCATGAATGCAATTATTTTCGGGATAATCAGTACTGGTTTCATTCCATTCAACAAGCAGCTGGTGCTTCTCGGCATCAGTTAGCAGCGGCAAATCGGACAACTTCTGATCAGGGTCAGCAGCAATTCCCTCCAGCAGTTTTTCATAATGTCCTGCCATTCTTTCGATAGTTGCAGCCTCAAAAAGGTTGGTGTTATATATAAATGTTCCTTTCAGTCCCTCAGCTCCCTCCTGCAGGTGGACTTCCAGATCAAATCTCGTCCTCTTGCTTTCGACCTCCATCCTGCTTACTGAAAGGCCTGACAGCTCAAGGTTTAAATCCGTCACATTTTGCAGTGTGAACAATACCTGAAACAGAGGATTACGGCTTAAGTCGCGTTTAGTTTCCAGCTCCTCCACCAGCTTCTCAAAGGGCAAATCCTGGTGCGTATATGCATCAAGCAAAACTTTCCGTACCTTTATCAACAGCTTCCTGAATGCAGGATTACCCGATGTGTCTGCCCGGATTACCAGTGTATTTAGAAAAAAGCCGATCAGTCCATCTGTCTCGTAATGGTTCCTGTTGGCAATGGGTGTGCCGATTACAATGTCATTCTGTCCTGTATAGCGATGCAGCATGCACTGAAAAGCAGCAAGCATCGTCATAAAAATCGTTGCACGTTCCTTTCGGCTGAGGTCCTGCAACGCTTTTGTTAATTCGCCGGATAATTGAAAAGATTGTTTTGAACCATTAGATGTCTGAACAGCAGGCCGCGGCCTGTCCGTTGGAAGATCAAGCGTTGTAAGGTCCCTGAGATAATTCTTCCAGAACGTGAGCTGTTCCTCCAGTTTTTCTCCCTGAAGCCATTTACGCTGCCACACAGCAAAATCTGCATACTGTACAGGCAGATCAGGCAGTGCTGACGGAATTCTATTTAAAAAAGCCTCATATAGCACAGAAAGCTCACGGTTAAAAATACCGGTGGACCATGCATCGGATACTATATGATGAAGTGAGAGAATCAGAACATAATCTCCCGGTTTCAGTTGCACCAGGACAGCCCTCAGCAACGGACCGGAAGTTAAATCAAAAATCCGTGAGGTCTCTTCCCTTGCAAGTTTTTGTACTTCGTCTTCTTTTTGGGACTCCGGGATTTTGCATATATCTACCCGCTGGAGAGCAAATACCGCATCAGGATGTACGCGTTGACAAGGCTCATCGTTCTCAGTAGAAAAAGTTGTACGCAGAACTTCATGACGTCTTATTATCTCAGTTATACTCTTTTCGAGGGCATCTGCATTTACATTTCCTGCCAAGCGTAATGCGCCCGTTACATTATAGGCGGAACTGGACGGCTCCAGCTGGTTAAGGAACCACAGCCTCTGCTGGGAATAAGATAACGGCAGTTTTCCCTCCCTTGAAACAGGCGCGATTACCAATTCTGAGGGCTGCACTTTATCAGCAGTAAGTTTGCTGATCTCTTCAGCCAACCCTGCGACGGTAGGCATCTCAAAGAGTTTCCGCAGAGGCATATCAACATTGAAATCATTTCTAAGGCGTGATACGATCTGAGTAGCCAGTAGAGAGTGCCCCCCCAGCTTGAAAAAGTTATCATAGATACCTACCTGTTTGAGCCCGAGCAGCTCACACCATATGACTGCCAGTAACTCTTCAGTTGGATTTCGAGGAGATATATACTCGTCCTCGATATCCGGTCGGTTTGTATCGGGTTCCGGCAAAGCCCTGCGATCTATTTTGCCGTTCGACATTCGCGGCAGCGCATCAAGCATAATGAATACAGAAGGCACCATATACTCAGGCAGTTTCTTTTGAAGAGCATTACGCAATTCACCAATTGGGACCCTCTTTTTCTGCAATGGAACATAATAAGCAATAAGACGTTTGCCGCCGGCATTATCATCCCCGGCTATAACTGCCGTTTCCTCAATATCAGGGTTCTGTCCCAATACAGTCTCTACCTCACCTGGCTCAACACGGTATCCCCTGACCTTGACCTGGTCATCTATACGCCCCAGAAATTCAATATTTCCGTCCGCAAGATAACGAACAAGGTCCCCGCTCCTGTAAAGACGCAACCCGGGCTGGTCATTAAATGGATGAGGGATAAACTTTTCCAAAGTCAGTTCCGGCCGGTTAAGATATCCCCTCGCAAGACCTACTCCTCCTATAAGAAGTTCTCCGGGCACCCCGACTGGAACGGGCTGCAGATGTGAGTCAACAATATAAACTTCATAGTTAGGGAAAGGTCTGCCGATTGGTGTGTCACGGTCAGGGTCATCTGTTTGAATAAACTCAAAGGCTGTTGCACCATAGGTCACCTCTGTCGGTCCGTAAGCATTCAAAATCCGTATATCGTCCGACAGATCACGTACACATTGCAAGGCAGCCTGCTTCTTCGGCCTCAATCCGGTTATCACGCATTTAAGATTAAGCAGGTCTTTTCTATTCTCCAGTTGAGAGGCAACTCCCTGAAGAAAGTCGGGGACTATATATGTTGTGGTAATTTGATTGTCAACAAGGTAGTCCGCGAAGTAAGTAACATCGGAACTATTTTCAGGACGGATTATATGCAGGGTACCTCCGTAGCATAGATTCGAATAAATCTCCTCAACGGATGTATCGAAACTGAACGGGGCAACAGATGTTCCAATACGCCTGCTGCCATCACGAGTAACATGTTTATAGCTCGACAAAAAGCCCACTACGTTATGATGTGTAATCACCACACCTTTCGGTCTGCCGGTTGAACCCGAGGTGTACATAATATATGCCATATTATCGGGCTTAACCCTGTTTGATAAATTTGTATCACTCTCTCTGTCAATGATTCCCCGGTCATTGTCCAGATATATAATGTCCCCGCTGAATTCCGGAAGCCTTTCAGTCAAATGTTTATGTGACAGCAACAGAGTTATCCCTGCATCTTCAAGCATGAAAGATAAGCGATCACCCGGATATGACGGATCGAGAGGCACGTATGCCCCGCCTGACTTCAATATACCCATTAACCCGACGATCATATCAAGAGACCGGTCTACGCAAATACCCACGGGATCTTCAGGCTCCACACCCTGTTTAACCAGATATTGTGCCAGCTGGTTTGCCTTTGCATTGAGTTCACGGTATGTCAACTGCTGTCCTTCAAATACAACAGCAGCGACATCAGGTGATTCCCCCGAATAGGCCTCGAAGAGCTCATGGATACATTTATCCCCGGTATAGTCTGCTGACGTGTCATTCCACATCACGAGCAACTGATGACGTTCAGTCTCCGTCAGCAGCGGCAACTCCGACAATTTCTGATCAGGATTAGCAACGACCCCCTCCAGTATCCTCTGATAATGCCCTGCCATCCTTTCGATTGTAGATGCATCAAACAGATCTGTGTTGTATACAAAAGTTCCCCTTAGCTCCTCCGATCTTTCCTCCAGATAAACCTCAAGGTCAAACTTTGCTCTTGTATTTTCTGTCTCGATCCTGTTTAGCTGCAAACCGTACAGTTCAAGATCTGTAGCCGGGACATTCTGCAATGCAAATCCCACCTGGAATAAAGGATTACGGCTCAGGTCTCTCGCCGGCTGGAGTTCCTCCACGAGTTTTTCAAATGGAATGTCCTGGTGTGTATAGGCATCAAGCAGGGTCTTTTTAACCCCTTGCAGCAGATTACGAAAGACAGTATCTCCTGATGTCTCGGTACGCACTACAAGGGTATTCACAAAAAAACCAATTAATTTCTCTATCTCCGCCCGGTTCCTATTTGCGATCGGAGTACCGACAACTATGTCGTTCTGCCCCGTATATCGATACAGCATAACCTGAAACGCTGTAAGCAGCATCATAAACAGAGTCACATCTTCATCCCTGCTAAGGGAATTGAGTGCTTTGGTGAAGGCGCGGGGAATCAGGAACTTATACTCGGCACCATCGAACCTCTGCACCGCAGGACGAGGGCGGTCAGTAGGAAGGGCAAGCGTAGTAATGTTACTTAGCTGTTTCCTCCAGAACATGAGATCCTCCTCCATCTTCTCCCCCTGCAGCCACTGCCTCTGCCAGACCGCAAAATCCGAGTACTGAATAGCGAGCCCTGAAAGAGGTGATGTATTCCCTTTGGAAAAGGCTTCATATAGTGTTGAAAGTTCCCGGTATAAAATCCCCATGGACCAGCCATCTGATACAATATGGTGGACTGTCAACAGGAGCATATTATCCTCAGGATTTAGCTGGATAAGAGCAGCCCTTAGTAGAGGTCCGACTGAAAGGTCAAAGGGAGCAAAGGCTTCTTCGCTTGCAAACTGCCCGGCTTTTGCTTCTCTTCGGTCATGCGGCAAAGTATCGAGATTGATCTGCTTCATTTTAAAAGGTGTAAAAGGGGTAATACGTTGGAATGGCCGGTCGTTATCAGTGAAATATGTCGATCGCAGCACTTTATGACGCCGGAGAATTTCACCGATGCTCTTTTCCAGGGCATGTACGTTCAGATAACCTGTCAGACGTACGGCAATCGATATATTATAGGCAGAACTTCCGGGATTAAATTGATCAAGAAACCACAATCGCTGCTGGGCAAAGGAAAGCGGTATTGTCCCTTTCCGTGAAGCAGTTTCAATCGGAGCCACAGACAGTTGATTCCCATCAGATTCAACACTGTCTACCTCCCCTGCCAAGCCGGCAACAGTTGGTTTTTCAAAGAGGCTCCTGAGCGGGATTTCTACCTGAAACGTATCCCTGAGAAGGGAAATAACACGCGTAGCCAACAGAGAATGGCCGCCAAGGTCAAAAAAATTGTCATGTATGCCCACTTGTCTGAGGTCCAGAACATCACTCCAGATAGCAGCCATCCGATCTTCAGTCGGCGTACACGGTCCTGTGTAAGGAGTTTCAACATCAGGGCGCTCCGGGTCGGGAACAGGTAAAGCCCTGCGGTCCACCTTTCCGTTTGTAGTTAATGGAATAGAATCCATCATGACAATAGCTGCGGGGATCATATATGAAGGAAGCTGTCCTTTCAGAAAATTCCTCAGCTCCCTGCTTATGTCTTCTGACCTGTTATAGGGCACAACATATGCCACCAGACGCTTATCATCATATCTGTCTTCTCTCGCAACAACCACGGACTCTCTCACCCCGGCGTGTTGCCCCAGCACTACCTCAATTTCTCCCATTTCGACCCTGAATCCCCGAATCTTTTCCTGATGATCGATTCTCCCCAAAAACTCGATAGTTCCATCAGGCATGTACCGTCCAAGGTCTCCGGTCTTATATAATCTGGCTCCGGGTTTCCCGCTGAAGGGGTCCGGAATAAATTTTTCTGCTGTCAATTCCGGCCTGTTGAGATACCCGCGTGCAACACCTGCCCCACCGACATACATCTCGCCGGGGACCTTTACAGGAACAAAATTCAGGGACCGGTCAAGTATGTAGACCTGCAAGTCAGGAATGGGTCTTCCAATTCCACTTTCCCTGGTTCCGTTGCAATCCGAAGCGCTCAAAGGTCGGTATGTGACATGAGCGGTTGTCTCCGTAATCCCGTACATATTGACCAACTGGGGGGAACGATCGGAATACTTCTCATACCACGGCTGCAGGTCATGTACCTTCAGTTCTTCGCCGCCGAATATAATATAGCGCAGTGAGAGAGTATCTCCTGAGGGAGCTGCTGCATCCGCCTTAATCAGTTGACGGAAAGCTGACGGGGTCATGTTCAGGACGGTCACTTTCTCCTCGTGCAGCAATTTAAGGAATGTTTCAGGAGAACGGCTCGTCAGGTAAGGAACCACAACGAGAGAACCTCCATAAAAGAAGGCGCCCCAAATTTCCCATACCGAGAAATCAAATGCAATGGAATGAAAAAGGGTCCACACATCATCTTCGTTAAACTGATACCACGCCTGAGTCGCATCAAATAGACGAACGACATTATAATGAGAAACTAAAACCCCTTTTGGTTTGCCCGTAGACCCGGACGTATAAATTACATATGCCGCGTTCCTGTAACTTACATCACTGGATGGATTCCGACTGTCGCACTGATCAATGATCTCCCGGTTGGAATCAAGGCAGATTACATTACTCATGCCGCCCGGTAAAGCATCCAGAAGAGCCCCCTGTGTTAAAGTAACAGGCAGCTCAATATCTTTCATAATAAATGCCAGACGATCTTTCGGGTACGATGTATCCAGCGGCACATACGCCCCGCCTGCCTTGAGAATTCCCAGCACCCCTATTACCATCTCAATGGAACGCTCCATATAAATGCCCACAAGCACTTCAGGACCGACATTGTGTTTTATCAGGAAATGCGCAAGCCGGTTGGCCTTATCGTTGAGTTCCCTGTATGTTAAACGTTTGTCCTCAAATATAAGCGCAACAGCATTCGGGTTTTGCTGAACCTGTTCTTCAAACAATTCATGAATACATTTTTCCCTGACAAAGTCCACCTCTGTGTTATTCCACTTCCGCAGCTGTTGGTACCTCTCCGCATTTGTTAATAGAGGAACCTCCGAAATACGCTGTAACGGATCAGAAATAATACCCTCGATCAATGTCTGGAAATGACCGACCATCCGATCTATAGTTGCCTTATTAAAGAGGTCAGTATTGTAAATAAACCTGCAGGACAGACAGCCTTCTGTCTCAGTCAGTTCCAGAATGAGTTCAAATTTTGACATATTATTGAAAGACTCTTCATGAACAAATGTCTCATTCAAAATTTTCAGGGACGTCACCGGAACATTCTGAAAAACTATCATTGCCTGGAATACAGGCGAATGGCTTAAGTCCCTCTCTACCTTCAGCTTTTCAACCATCATCTCAAAGGGCAGATCCTGATGGACAAACGAATCCAGAGTGACTGTCAAGGTGCGGGCAAGAAGCTCCTTAAAAGAAGGGTCCCCTGACAAATCACCACGCAAAGGCAGAGTATTTACGAAAAATCCTATTAAATCCTCAGTCTCTGCCATGGTACGGTTTGCAATTGGAGAACCCACGATGATATCTTCCTGACCTGAGTAACGATAAAGTAGTGTCTGAAATGCCGACAACAGAGTCATGAAGAGCGTAACTCTATTACGCATGCTCAACTGTTTGAGTGCCCGTGTAATAGTTTCAGTCACGGTAAAGTACCGCGCAGCCCCGCTAAATGTCATCACAGGAGAACGCGGATAATCAAAAGGCAGGTTTAATACAGGCAGCTCCCCTTCAAGCTGTTTCATCCAGTATGATAGATGGCTCTCCAGTTCCTCCCCCTGGGACAGTTCCCTCTGCCTCATAGAAAAGTCCACATACTGTATAGGCAGAGAAGGAAGCGGTGACGGGGCCCCTCTTGAAAAAGCCTCATATAATCCTGAAATTTCTCTAAAGAGAATCCCCATGGACCAGCCATCTGAGATTATATGATGCATGGAAAAAAGCAGAACACTATGATGTTCTGCCCAATGCAGCAGTCTGACGCGGAGCAGCGGCCCGGCTTTAAGATCAAAAGGCCTGCCCGCCTCTTCTTTGATAAGCCTCTTTATTGCGGCCTCAAGCTTGGCCCCGGAGAGATGACAGAGGTCCACTATTGGAACTTCTATATTCAAAAAAGGGTTAATGACCTGCAGCGGGTGACCGTCCTTGACCGTGAAAGTGGTCCGCAAAATCTCATGGCGACGGATAATCTCATTAAAACATTTTGCCAGACATTCCTCGTCCAGCTCACAGTTCAGACGGACCGACCACGAAAGATTGTACAGCGGACTGTCAGGAACCATCTGATCCAGAAACCAGAGCCGTTGCTGTGCAAATGATAAAGGTGCATAATAAGGTTCTGATTTATGTTGAATAGGTGGTTCCATGCTATATATCCTTTAAATTTCCAGCAATTTCTTTCCCAAGCTCATATAACGCATCATAAGTCAGAGGTTTGCTGCCCAGAGCAAGGATTGCGGAAGATGACCGGAATTCCGCTAATGAATCGAAATATTCACCGGCACAGCTCAAACCTTTTCTCCCAATAAAGCCGGCCGGCCGTTAATTTCCTTGCCATTCATTTATAACTCCTTTGGAGATGTAAGCCATTCTATAATGTGAAAGCCTCGTGAAAAAACATATTACAGCTTTATATAGATTTATCTGAATTGCTTACCTGCAATTCGCTTAGATACTTATTTAGCCACTTAGCCCAGACACCGACGTAAGGTTCCTTTATAAGGTCAAGATGATGGGATTCAGGAACTACATGGACTGAGACCTCACCCTCCACACGGTTAAGCCAGTCTCGATGATAACCCCTATCTCCCCTGTCAGAATTAATGAGAACCACTCTGCCGGAATATCCCTGATACTTGTATTTGTATATGAGCCTTGTAGCATACAGGATATAAACATAGAACTGCACCAGCGGCCGGGGCACCGGACGACCGAAATAAAGATACGTCCTGCATATAGCAATCTTTACATACTTTATGGGCATGTTAACAATTCTCTTCAGTATAGAGTTAACCTTCTGAAATATGTATTCTCTTTTCTCCATGTTTCCTAACCGCAAGAATTTTCTGGAAAGATGTTTGATTCTTGACCCAAGGGTATAGTCATACTCCGATTGAACCTGCCCTGCAGCAGGAGTGGCCATATAATCAAAAGACGTATCTACTAAGAAAAGCAAGGGAACATCATGTCCCTGCCCTTTCAATTGCCGTGCCATCTCAAGCGCAATTGCACCCCAAAAACAGTATCCTCCAAGAACATAAGGGCCTTCCGGCTGTTCAGCAAGCAGCCTCCTAACGCAGTGTTCAGCTATTTCTTCAATTGAAGTAAAATTGGGTATGAATCCGTGCTCTTCCCATTCTATTAACATTTTCACCGGTTGGTCATGATCCAGATGGCGTACGAAAAAAGAGCCGCTTACCCAGTACAGCGGCAATTTAGACCCATTATGCTGAACCGTGACTGACGATGAATCCTGCATTCCTTCATTGAGGATAACCTTTGCCATTCGCTCAATTGTCGGTGCATTGAATACAACCATAATAGTAAGGACCTTGCCTGTCACCTTTTTTATTTCAGCGATTAAT
>PIVU01000262.1 GCA_003354025.1 Nitrospirota bacterium | reverse complement strand
ATACTAATCAGCAGGGAGTATGTAACGGTTCAGCGCAAACATGTGCTGGAGCAAATGGCTGGCAGGAAGATTACAGCTCAGTCAATGACTATGAGCAAACAGAAGTCACATGCAGTGATAATGCCGACAATGACTGTGATGGATTACAAGATACTAATGATGCAGATTGTTCTGACATAGGCAGCATCTCCGGCTCAATCTCCTACAGCGGGACTCAGCAGGGAATGATCCATGTAAGCGCTTACGTTTCACCGCTCTCATGCTATCGCACAAACCAGGCAGATCCTGTGATTGACATTGAGCTGTCATCACCGGGCGATTATGTTCTTACAGATCTTCCTGACGGGACATACTACATAGCTTCTGTCATGCACACATGCGGAACCGATTGTGATGTACAGCTAACAGACCCTTGGGCAATTTATGACGGATGCGTCACGAGAGCCCCTGTTACGATAAGCGATGGCAGCAATGTATCCAACATCGACCTTACTCTTGTAGACAGTACATCTGTAAGTTTAAATTCATTCTACGAACAGTATAAGTCGAGCGCGTTCTCGGTGCATGATTTCAGCGGATACAGGGTTGAAATGACAGTTGAAGATAAGGACCACGAGGCGGATACTGTCTTTGCCTGGAACTCGGAATCATCCAGTTATCTATATTTATATTATGATTTTGACCTATATCTCTGGACTACCTGGAGCACATTGATTCCAGAACTGCCGATTTCATACTATTTTTATATATATGACTCGAGAGGTTCATCGATGAAAACCGACACTGTTGAGCGTTATATTGAGAAGTTCGCATCAAATCTCAATCCATCCAGTGGTGAAATAGTATCCGGAAATCCTGTATTTTCATGGACCGGAGTAGATGTAGCATACTGGCACACATTCAGTGTAACGCTGGATGATTACAATCAAAACAGGCTATGGGAAGAGCATAAATTATCAACGACAACCGTGAGTTACGATGGTCCGGCATTAAATATCGGTTCAACATACTACTACAGTGTCATCGTAAGAGATCTTAATGGCAACCTTTCGGTAATCACAGAGAGTTTCGTTTATGATGAAGACCGAACCGTCGGATCAATTACAATTGACCCTGATGAGTTTATGATAATCGATGACACGGCAAGTTCATCTACGTCTACTGAATCACTTCAAATAGTAGTCAGGGATCCGGAGGGGACACCGTTGGATAATGCACAACTACAGATCTCATGCCCTGCAGCAGATCCGAATTCAGAAGGATATGTACAGCTCTTTCACGAAAACACGCCGATAGATTCTCCGATGTCAGTAACAACAGATGAACATGGTGTTTACACTTTAAAAATGGAGTTAAAGACAGGAGACGGTCTTTCATATTCCGACTATTTAATGGTGGTCGCTGATGATGTTGAAACAACAGCAGAGTTTAAAGTTATTGGCGATGCTGATGGTGATGGTATTTATGACGATGGGGACTACAGCGGGTTTGTCGGTGATAATCCCTGCACAGGAGGCAACACTGAAAATTGTGATGATAACTGCCCATCGGAACCTAATGCAAACCAGGATGATATTGACGGTGACGGTGTCGGAGATGAATGCGACAACTGCCGTGAAGCAGCCAACCCTGACCAGAGGGATACGAACTCCGATATGGATGATAATCCTCTTATAGAGGGTGATCAACATTATGGGAACATCTGCGATCCTGACTTTGACAATGACGGCATTGCAGGACTGGAAGATTATACAACGTGGACATTGCATTATCAGGAAGCTACAACAGCTGAAACCGAGGACATTGATATGGACGGAAACGGATGGATCGACCTTGATGATTTCAGCCTTTGGTACGAGTACTACCCAGGATCTCCAGGGCCGGGAATAGGGGATTAAAGCCAGTAAAGAGTTATTAATTGAGGGGTGTACTAATGTACACCCCTTTTTTACACCAGATAAATTTCAGTAAATTATATACTGCTACTTCCAAGCTCTTCCATAACTGTTTTAAGCTCTGTAAAAATATTATTCCACCTCTTGCCTCTCATATCAAGTTCAACCCCTCCTTCAGGAAGAAACTTGATGGAACCTTTCCTCGTCTTGTGAAGGGCAAATATCTGCTCCGGAGTTACGGGCGTTTCTTTATCAAAAAGCATTTTTACCGCACCGGATATATTATGGATTTTTGATATGAACAGGTTTTTCGCCATAATTCTTAATTCCATTATATCTATTAAACGCTTTGTCTCTTCAGGCGGCTGTCCAAACCGGTCCGTCAGTTCAACCAGCATCTCACTTAGTGATGCTATATCTTTCAAAGAAGAGATCTTCCTGTATATACTCATTTTAATTTCCGGATTCTCGATATAGTCATCGGATATCACCGCCGTAACGTTCATCTCAAGTACAGGCTCAATAGACAGTACGGCTTTTTCACCTTTCAATTCCGCCACTGCTGCCTCAAGCATTTCCATATACATGTCGAAACCGACCGCTGCTATATGCCCCGACTGCTCGGCCCCCAGGAGATTACCGGCACCCCTGATTTCAAGGTCTCTCAAAGCAAGTCTGAAACCTGCCCCGAGATACCCCATTTCCTGAATTGCCTGGAGCTTCTTTCTTGCTTCTTCTGTAATGATATCTTCTCCGGGGATGATAAAGTAAGCATAGGCCTTTACATCCGACCTGCCTACCCTTCCTTTCAGTTGATACAAATCGGCAAGCCCGAACCTGTCAGCCCTGTTTATTATTATTGTGTTGGCAGTCGGTATGTCCAGCCCGGAACCGATTATAGAAGTTGACACAAGCACATTAATTTCCTTATGAAAAAAAGCATGCATAACCTGCTCTAGCTCTTTTTCTTTCATCTGTCCGTGAGCTACTCCTACTTTGCTGTCAGGTACCAGTTCACTTATGAAGCTGCCCATCTGGTATATATCTTTTATTCGATTATGCAGGAAAAAGGCTTGACCGTTTCTGTCAATTTCGTGTTGAAGCGCTTCTTTAATAAGGACAGGATTAAACCGTGCAACAGAGCTCTTAACCGCCATCCTGTCTTCAGGTGGGGTCTCAATTGTACTCATACCCCTAATACCGGAAATCGCCATGTGCAGTGTCCGGGGAATAGGAGTTGCCGACAGGGTGAGGATATCAACGTTGGCTTTCATTGCCTTTATTTTCTCTTTATGGGCAACACCGAATTTATGTTCTTCATCTATTACAAGAAGTCCGAGGTCCCTGAAGTTAACCTTCTTTGCTATCAAACTGTGTGTTCCGATGACGATATCAACTTCTCCCTCTTCAAGCGCCTTGAGCGTCTGTTTCTGTTCAGCCTGGGTCTTAAAACGACTCAGAAAATCAATCTTCACTGGAAATGCTGAAAACCTTGCAGTAAATGTTTCATAGTGCTGCTCCGCCAGTATTGTAGTAGGAACAAGCACTGCCACCTGTTTTGAATCATAAACGGCCTTGAAGGCGGCCCTCATTATAACCTCGGTCTTTCCATACCCTACATCTCCGCAGAGAAGCCTGTCCATGGGAATGCCCTGTTCCATGTCACGTTTTATTTCATTTATTGACGTAATCTGGTCAGGGGTTTCCTCATATGTGAAAAACCCGTCAAACTCATTGTGCAGTTCAGTATCGTCAGAAAAAGCATGGCCTGTTGAAGCAGTCCGGCGGGCATAAATCTTCACCAGTTTTTCTGCCATGTCCTTCACCTTTTTCTTGACACGCTGTTTGGTCTTCTGCCATGTCTTTCCGCCGAGCTTGTCAACTTTTGCCCTTATGCCGTCGGGGACATTATACTTCTGCACATAGTGAATCCTGTCAAGCGGAACAAAGAGTTTGTCGCCCCCCAGATACTCAACAGTAATAAAACTGTCCTCATGCCCTTCTATTGACTCTTTTTTGATTCCCAGATATTTTCCTATACCATGCTCAACATGCACCATGTAATCACCGACTTTAAAATCTTCAATCGATGAAA
>PIVU01000533.1 GCA_003354025.1 Nitrospirota bacterium | reverse complement strand
CGCAAGGGCAGGCGTGACCCTGGGCATGCCGAGCAGTGTGTGTGTGTGTGTAGGGGGGCAATCGTTAATGATCGCGCGTTAGTGTCATAGGGTGTTAAGACCCCTTCGACTCCACATCGATTTGGCACCACATTCTTTGGACTCCACCAACACTCACTCAACTCGGGCAAACTCACACGCTCACTCAGGCAACCCGGCATGCAAACACACACACGCGAACATACACGCACTTGTTGGTGGCGCGCTCCCGGACACGATGGAGCCCGGTCAGCCTGGGCCAACCTGGGAGCGTGGTGTCGGCCTCTGGTGCCTGTAGGCACCAGACGGCCGCCGCAGCATGGGAGTTCCATATAAGGGAAGCGGTCCCATCTGGCCCATGTTAACCCGAACATTTAATCGGGATCCCCGTAATTTTCTTGCAAATTTGCGTGAGGGGGGCTCCAGGTTGCAGGTAGGCCAATAGTTGGGCCTGCTGCCCTCTGGCACCCTTATCCAGTCATGCTTATGTGGCTCAGTTTAATCAAGGTCTGCCGACGCACAACCACGTGGTGGCCTTATAAGCACAACAGGGGGACAAGTCCCATATTTTACCACTGCGGAGGATATGCTTTTGCTATTAGCCCGAGAGGGAAACCATGCAAAAGACTCATGGACAAGAGGCACACTATCCACCCTCGGTATCATACTAGGGGCTGCCACAGACACCATGCGGCTGCGAGACGCATGGCAAAGTGGCGGGACACCCGCAGCACAGATACCCCACCCACCACGTGGCTGCGAGACACATGGCAAAGTGGGTAGGTGAATAGCATCCAAGAAGGCCCAGGAACCCACACATGGCTTTCTCCTCTTCAGGAGCGAAGCACCCCCTCCTTGTGGGTTGTGTGTATGTGTGTGTGTCACTGTGTGTGTGTGTGTGTCACTGTGTGTGTGTGTGTGTCACTGTGTGTGTGTGTGTGTGTCACTGTGTGTGTGT
>PIVU01000059.1 GCA_003354025.1 Nitrospirota bacterium | reverse complement strand
GAGACATTTCTTCTGAAGAACCTGCAGGTCCAGAATAAGGACTATACAAGAAATCCTGAAGACAAATACCGGAAAATAAGTGGATACAGCAGGCTCCAGGCAGCTGATAAAACCATTTTCCAGAGAGTATTTGACATTAGAGAAAAATATGCTGAACAATATGACCTGCCTCCCCATAATGTTATCCGCAAAACAGATCTGCTGAGTATAGTCAATATACCGGGATACATAGACAAGATCCGGTTTTCAAAAAAGATCAGCATGAATTTGGTCAATGGTATTATACGTGAGCTGAAAACTGTAACAAAAAGGTGAAGCATTTCGAATAGGGCCAGTAATTATTAATTGATAAAATGAAAAATGATGATATTGAAAACCCCAGGGTTGCGGTATTTGATAAGCTCCCCATTGAACTGTATATAGTGCTGAAAAACGAAAAAGTAGTCCAAAGCGGCGGTGAGGCAAAGTATGTTATTGCAGAGGGGCTTGTTACGGTTAATGGGAACGTTGAGACAAGAAAGCGGAAGAAGATTAATTCCGGAGATATTATAACTTTTGCCGGGGAGAGTATTAAGATTGCCGCAAATGAATAATGACTGGCAGTGGCAGCGCTGCAGTTAATCAGTAATCATACACGTCGTATTACTTTAACTAATTCATCAATCGACAGAGTAGAAGTGACTTCTGATTTGTCCGACATGTTTCTAATAACTACCTGAGCAGCTTTAATCTCATCATCACCGAGGACAATAACGTTTTTTGCGCCAATACGATTTGCCTTGCGCATCTGGCTTTTGAGGGATGTAACCTCATGGTTGATTTCAGCCCATAACCCGTTGGACCTAAGCTGTTCAGTAAGCTGAAAACCTTTTTCAGTTGCTTCATCGCCAAGGGGGCAAATGAGCAGTTCAGGTCCATCTGACACATCAATAGTATTTTTGATAAGAGGTATTATTCTCTCAATTCCCATTGCGAAACCGATTCCGGGAGTAGGGGGGCCTCCGAATTCTTTTACCATGCTGTCATATCTACCTCCGGCGGCCACTGCACTTTGACTGCCGAGGTTTTCACTGCTGACTTCAAATGCTGTTTTTGTATAGTAGTCAAGGCCCCTGACAAGATTGGGGTTGATTGTGTGCGGGACCTTGAGAAGCTCCAGATAGTGTTTTAATTTATCAAAGTGACTGCTGCATTCTTCACACAGGTGGTCAAGCACGGCCGGTGAACCTTTTCTTGATTCAATGCAGCCCGGGACTTTGCAGTCCAGTATTCTTAATGGGTTGGCATCATATCTTCTTTGACAGTCCCCGCAAAAAGATTTTAGTTTATCACCGAGATAATCTTTTAGTGCTTTTTTATAATCGGGTCTGCAGTCTTTACATCCTATTGAAGTTACTTCGAAGTTCAGACCTGTCAGCCCTATGGTGCTCAACAGTCTTGAAAGCATGGAGATTATTTCAGCATCAAGTTTAGCGTCTTCGACTCCCATCGCTTCAGCTCCGATTTGGTAAAACTGCCTGTACCTGAAAGCCTGGGGACGCTCGTATCTGAACATTGGCCCCATATAGTAAAATTTCTGAGGAGCCGGATTATTGTGAATATGATGTTCCACGTATGCTCTTACAAAAGATGCTGTTCCTTCAGGCCTGAGCGTGACGCTGCGTTTCCCTTTGTCTTCAAAAGTGTACATCTCCTTCTCGACGATATCGGATGTCTCACCGATACTTCTGGTAAAAACATCTGTTGACTCCATTATTGGCAGTCTTATTTCTCTGTAGCCGTAATTTTTAAAGATATCTCTTGCAGTGGCTTCTATGTGGTGCCATAATGAGATGTCCGGGGGGAGGATGTCCTGAAGGCCTTTAAGTGTTTTGAATTTCATCAGGTATTTCTTCCTCGCGTTCCTTATCAAATTCAATCATAGTTAAATGACCCTCAATGAGCCTTCTCATCTCTTCCTTAAAATGCCGTCTGATCCCCTTAAGGTCTGTAATGTCTTCATGGATTTCGACAACACGCTTCTGGGCGTTATGTAATATCTTATCAGCTTCCAGCTCTGCTTCTTTCCTCATCAGTTCTGCGTCTCTTTTTGCTGTTGACCTGTATTCTTCAACAATCTCCTGAGTTTTTACCAGGGTGTCCCGGAGAGTTGTTTCAATATTTTTATACTCTTTCAGCTGTTTCTCAAATCGCCTTGCTTCATCTCTTAAATTGGCGTTATCCCGCAGAAGTTCTTCCATTTCTTCTCTGAGGAGTTCCAGAAATGAGTCAACTTCTTCCATGTCAAATCCTCTGAATTTGCTTGCAAACTGCTTCTGCTGAATATCAAGTGGTGTGATTCTCATATGCTCCCCCTTTATATAACAAATAAAAGCTTTCTAACCAGGATAATGTCCCAATGATCGTACCCACTAACTCATCCTCTTCCTATACTACTTATGAATATTTGCAGGATAATAATTGAGATTATCAAAATGAACGGGGAAAAATCTATCGGACCCAGCCGATGACCGATGAACTGCCGTATCGGTCTCAGGGCAGGTTCTGTGACTGTATGAAGAAACCTGACTATTGGGTTATATGGATCAGGACTGACCCATGACATTAACGCAGAAATAATAATTATCCATTTATATAGTTCAAGTAATCCATGTATTAAATCCATGATTGATGTAAAAAAAGTATAAAAAAAAGACATTGACTTCCTCCCTTTTAATATCAGGCAAAAACTAGACTGTTTTTCCCAACTCTTCAGACCTGCTCTTTGCTGCCTGAATAGAATATTTAACCACATCCTTAAGCCCTTTTTCATCAAAGGCTTTAAGGCCGGCAGCCGTTGTTCCTCCGGGGGATGTTACCATTTCCCGAAGCTTTGCAGGCGGCATCCCGGTTTCCAGCAGTTTGGCCGTCCCAATAGCTGTCTGTACAGTCAGAGTAAAGGCGTCATCTTTATTTAAGCCTACTGCCACTGCGGCTTCAATCATGGCTTCAATAAAGAAAGCAATAAACCCGGGGCCGCTTCCTGATACGGATGTTACAGCGTCCATATACTTTTCCGGCAGAGTAATGACTTCACCTATGGACATGAATATTTCTCGTACAGTGGCCATTTCACTGTCTGAAAAGCATTCGCATAGTGACATAACGGTCATGCCCTTTTGGACCAGTGCCGGAGTATTGGGCATTACTCGAATCAGTCTCTTTGTATTTAATTTTGACTGGAGCTGACCCAGAGTTATACCGGCAGCTATTGAAACAACAGTCATTTCTTCAGTAATAGAAGAGCTTATTTCATCAAGAACAGACTCCATTATCTGGGGCTTGACGGCCAGAATAATAATGGTGCATAAGTTAGTTATATCGCTATTGGCTCCTGTAGTGTTTATCCCGAAGTTGCCCTGGAGGTATGATCTGCGGTCTTCACTGGGATCAGATACAAAAATGTCCTTCATCCCGTGGGATGTCATACCTTTTATTAAGGCTTCCGCCATATTACCGCCGCCAATGAAACCGATTTTCATAACTTAACTATTATACATACCGCGATACTATTAATAAATTGAAGTGCTAAATGAGAGAGTTATAGACAATAATGCGGGGGCTATGTTTTCTGAGTATAAGGTGTATTTTACTACTTATAATGTCTCTCTCCGAATATTGCCGTACCTACACGGACTAAGGTAGATCCTTCTTCGATGGCAACTGGGAAGTCGTTGGACATACCCATGGACAACTCTTTTACAGGGTGCCCGGCCTTTATTAATTCCACAGAAAGTTCTTTAAGTTTCCTGAAGTAGGGCCTTGTTTTTTCAATGTTTTCAAGAAAAGGAGGCATTGTCATTAATCCTTCAAATTTGATGTTGCTCATGCCTGATACGTTACCAATCAGTTCCATGAGATTTTCTTCCAGGATGCCATGTTTGGTGACTTCGCCGGAGAGTTTGACCTGTATCAGAATTCGCTGCACTTTATTGATTTTACCCGCCTGTCTGTTCAACTCCTCCGCCAGTGCAATATCATTGACTGAATGTATCAGATCAAAGAGCTGCACCGCATGCCTGGCCTTATTCTTCTGCAAATTCCCTATCAAATGCCACTCAGGTTTGAAATTCGTAACCTTGCCTACCGGCAGGCAGGTTTGAAATTCGTAATTCGTAATTTTCTCCTTCGCTTCCTGTACTTTGTTTTCACCAAGTATGGTTGCACCTGAGTTGACAGCATCAATAACCCTCTTCAGTTCAATGGTTTTTGACACAGTTACAAGCTGAATGTCAGAAGGGTTTCTTCCTGATTTCAAGGCGGTCCTGCTGATTAAATCCTGAACTGATTTGAATGATTCATATATAGACATTGCATATCAGATTATCATTTTTACCTGCTATTGGCAAGGTAACTAAACATTATTTCACAATTAATTCATAACTTTTATGTTATTATTTTATCATGAAAAACGGGAGAATCCTTGTAGTTGAAGATGAGGGAAAGATTTCCGAAATTGTTAAGGCCTACCTTGAAAAAGAGAGGTTTCAGGTTACTGTTGCCGAAACAGGAGAGAAAGCACTCTCTGCACTTAAACAGGGTTTTGATCTAATAATTCTTGACCTGATGCTGCCGGACATGGAAGGCGAAGATATCTGTGAGACTATCCGGGAGGACTCGGACGTTCCTATAATTATGCTCACCGCAAAGAGTGAAGAAGAGGATAGAATTAAAGGACTTGGAATTGGGGCCGATGACTACGTTGTAAAACCATTCAGTCCCAGGGAACTTGTTGCAAGAGTCAAAGCATTACTGAGAAGATCTAAAGGGACAAAGGACATTATCAGCTTTAATAATAGTGACCTTGTTATTGACGCAAAGCGGTTCGAAGTTCGGAAAAAAGGAGAAACCGTTGTTCTTACCCCCACGGAGTTTAAACTGCTGCAGTGTATTGCAGATCATCCCGGCCAGGTATTTTCCAGGCTTCAACTTGTGAATGTTATCCTGGGTTATGACTTTGAAGGCTATGACAGGACGATTGACGCCCATATCAAGAATATACGCCATAAGGTTGAGGACAACCAGAAGTCTCCATTTTACGTTAAAACAGTATATGGTATAGGTTATAAATTCGCCGGTTCACCTGATGAGGACTAAATTATTTCTCGCATTTATTTGTATCATATTTCTTGCCGTTCTTTCCAACGTTGTATTTGAAAAACTGATCATTGGTGACTTTGATGATTTTGTGCGTGGAACGGAGGAGGACCAGATTTACTGGATCATGGCGTCTGTAGAAGGCAGTTATAAAGAAAATAACTGGGACATGACGCTGCTTTCCGAAGCTGTGCACTGGGGTGTGATGCTGGGGTTTGATGCTTTTGTCGAAGATTCAGACGGTAACCGTGTGGTGTCTTCTTCTGATGTGATATCTACAATGAACCCCAACATGATAGATCGTATGAGTTCTCTGCTGGACCTGACATCGGACAGTGGGGAATATACGTGGTACCCATTGTACGTAAAAGGCACAGAGATAGGGAAGCTGTACATTCGTTTGATCGAAAGGTCCGGGATTATACCGTTAAAAGAAGAGATATTCAGAAAAAGAGGAAGGGATTTCCTGATAATATCCTTTCTGATAGCCGGCGGCAGTGCACTGATCATGTCTATTTTATTTACGATATTTCTTTCAAACCCGTTAAGACGACTGAACATTTCAGCCAGGAAAATAGCGAGTGGTGATTTTTCCGTGCAGGAGCCTCTGACTCACAACCACATGCGGGATGAGATTGATGAGCTTACTGAAAATTTTAATTTTATGGCTGATGCATTGAGAAGGGAAGATGCCCTTCGTAAACATCTAACCTCCAATATAGCCCATGAATTAAGGACTCCTCTTACTATAATCAAAGGCAACCTTGAAGCTATTGAAGACGGTGTTATGTCCGATACAGGGAAGGTCATGGATAATGTAAAGTCTGAAATTGATCGAATAACATCCCTGGTTGAAGGGATTGAGGATGTGACACGGGCTGAAGCAAGTTTCTTTAAAAAGGGTTTAACTGAAGAGATTGATCTTAAAGAATTTGTAGGGTCTATTGTCGAAGGTATGAGTGAGATGATCCAGGAAAAAGGGCTTTATGTCAAAACAGAAGGGCCTTCAGTATCAGTTGAAACATTTCCTGAAAAGCTCCACATAATATTAAAAAATCTCCTCTCGAATTCATATAAGTTTACGGACCGGGGAGGACTTGATATTAACTGGGGTGTTGTTAGTGAAAACAATAAAAGGGGCTTCTGGCTTTCTGTTAAAGATACAGGAACCGGAATGAACAGTGATGAAATCTCAAAGATATTTAACCGGTTCTATAAAGGCCCTGCATCAGGAGGGAAGGGGCTTGGGCTGGCCATTGTTAAGGAGCTTGTTGAAGTAATGGACGGTACAATTGAGGTCAGCAGTGAACTTGGACAGGGCACAAAGTTTAGGATCAGGTTTGAAAGATAATACTGACGAGCTGTGAATCAATAAAGGAACGGCCTGATGATACTGAATTTATTCATATTTTCTTCATTTTATTTTATTACTCTAATACACATAGAGTGGATAGTAGTGTTATGAAATATTTATCAATTATATTAATAGTTTTTATCTTATTACTTGCTCCTTTCTCTGCAGTCTATTCGGACCATGACAGAAGGCATGTGACACCTTACGGAGATTTTTGCCGTAAATGTACTAAATATGGCACATGCAAGTCTTTAATGAGCCATGATGAGGCTAAGCAGGCTATGCGCGATTATTATCATAAAAAAGGTCTGTCAGTTGAAATTGAGTATAAAAAAGGGAGGTTTATAAAAGCAAAAGTCAAGGACGAAGATAAGGTTATTGATGTAATTATCTTTGACCGCAAGACAGGCCGTGTAAGATCTACTTACTAGCATTATAATGAAAACGATTTATAATATGATATGTAAAACAATTAATACTGGAGGTGCTGATGGGTAAGAAAGGTCAGAAGAATAAAACACCCGATAAAAGCAGTCCCCTTCCATGGATAATAGCAGCAGTTGTGGTAGTAATAGCTGCTCTTGCGATATCCGGCAATCTGCCCTTTGGAGGCGGAGAAAAGGAAACGGGGAAATCATTTAACTTAACAAGCAAGGAAACGAGACCGGTGCTGGACCCGGCAATGTTCAGGGGGCAGACAAGAATGGCCTATGCCGCTGCCCAGAAGTATCCTGAGATATTGAATGAAGTCTACTGTTATTGCTATTGCGATGAAGCGCCCTTCAACCACGCTTCTTTGTTGAGTTGTTTTACTGAAAAACACGGAGCTGGTTGACAGCTTTGCCAGAAGGAGGCCTTGAGGGTCGCCCAACTTCATAAAGAAGGTAAGTCGATTAATGATATTAAGAGAACCATAGATAGAGAGTTTGGAATGTGAATGTCGGAACTTCACTTGCCGGGGAGATTATCTTCCCGGCTTTTTTTGTCCTGAGTAATTTATCGTGAACAAAACGGGAAATTAATGGCAGGGGAGGTGCAGGACATCCAAATGACGTGTTGCAGGTCAGACTTATTCGTTTACCAGTGTATCAATTAATTGAATGAACTCATCCTGTTTCCAGTCACGGTACCCCAGGGCGGCTGCAACAAGGTTGCCGTCTTTACCAATCAGCATCTTCATTGGCGTTGACCGTACTCCATACAACATGCTAACCTGCCCGTCGGAATCCAGCAGGTTCATATAGGAAAGCTTGTTTTTAAGCACATGCTTCAGGACGGTATCTTTGCTTTCTTCAATGTCTATGGCGATTATGGAAAAGTTCTTTTCTTTATATCGCTGATGAAGACTCTCCAGGGAAGGTAACTCCTTCCTGCACCATGGTCACCATGTAGCCCAGAAGCTGAGAAGTACAACATTGCCTTTATACTGGCTGAGGCTGACGCTGCTGCCTTTTACCGACTGGAGTTCGAATTCAGGGGCTTTAATAGGCTCATCGAAATAATGCATATTCATCGCAGCCAGTAACCCGGCAACATTACTACTGTCGGACTTTGTTGCTGGTTTATCTGTTACGGGAGAACTCTCGGAGTTATCTTTTTGACAGGCAGTCATGCCCGGGACCAACAGGGCCAGCAGAATAATTACATATATGTTAGTTTTTGATGAATTCATTATATTGTATGAACTGCATTATTTGAAATCTATTATATCAACTTAGTCACGGCCTGTATAGTAGTGGCTTTAGTTCATTACGAACAGCCCCGATATTATTAATCTCTTTTTAAAATAATATCAACCATACTCTTCCTGTCCTGATTGAATATTTTTTTGACTTTTTCACGGTATTGTTCTGGTTCGATTGCAACAGCGTGGGTCCCTACTACTATTTTAATATCAGGGAATGCTTCCTCAAGGGCCTTCTTGTATTTGTTTGTGAAAGGGCATAATGCCTTCATGCAGTATGTGAAATGAATTACGTCCACCCCGAATTCTGTCAGCCCCTTGATTCTCTGAAGCAGTTTATCCGGTCCGGTAAGGGTTGGGCAGCCCGGGCAGTTAATGATTCCGGTAAGTACGAGATCCTCACTTTCATCATACACGGAAAAAGCACCCAGTTTTTTCCTGAGTGACTTCAGACAGCTGGGTGATGAACACCCGAGGTCCTGTGTTGCGTTTGAACAAGTTAATATTCCTATTTTCGTCATGTGGTCTCCTTTTGCTGGTACGGCGTAAGACTTTCTTATGCTAATCAATATGACACTTAAAATTCAAAGCAGCACAGGAAACTTCACACTTTTTTCATGATTTATTCAATTTTCCTTCAAATGAATTGACTAAACTTAAGATAAGAAAAAGCTCAAAGCAAACATAAATGAAGGGAGGTATGAATAGGTTGACGAGACTTTATTGCAAATCAGCAGGCATACAAAAACTTAAAGGAGGCAAACATGAAAGGGTTAGCAGTAATATTAGCAGTTGTATCAATATTGGCATTTGGAGCAATGGCATATGCTCACGGTACAGGCGGATGGGGCGGTAACAGTGGAGGTCATATGGGGTCTGGTTATGGTGGTCATATGATGGGCCAGGGATCTGGCGGCCACATGATGGGATGGGGAGGCCGGGGAAGCGGTCCCGACCAGAAATTTCTGGAAGAAACTACTGAACTGAGAAGGGAAATGCATAATAAGAGGTTTGAGTACTTCGAAGTTTCCCGTAATTCGAACACTACTCGCGGAGACCTTGCAAAACTTGAAACAGAGATAGGAGAGCTTCAGGAGAAGCTGTATGAAAAGTCCCCACGTAAAGGATTTGGCGGTGATAGTGGTTACGGCCCGAGACATTGCTGGTAAGAGTATGATTTTAGAGTAATGCCATTAAAACAGCCGGAATATAATCCGGCTGTTTTGTACTATAAGGGAATGGCATGAAAGTGAGTTGTATTAAGGGGACAGGGTAATTGACCTCAAATCTGATCTTTGTTACTATCATGGTTATGAAAAGATTTTCAGAAATTATGTTGCTGCTGGTTTTCATTACTGCCGCAGGCTGTGCTGGCCTTGAAGTACAGTCTGACAAAATAGTTGTGTCACAGCATGAAGGGCCTGTATATGAAGAAGTGCTTCCAAATGGGCTTAAAGTAATTGCTATAAGAGATGAAAATGCGCCTCTTGCCGTCTTTCAGGTCTGGTACGACGCTGGTTCAATCCACGAGCAGGTCGGAAAAACCGGGTTAAGCCACCTGCTTGAACATATGATGTTCAAAGGTACTCCAAAATACGGCCCCAAGACATTTTCGAAAATTATAAAAAGAGCAGGTGGCATTGACAATGCCGGCACAAGCAAGGACTTTGTTTATTACTATCAAAAACTTGCACCTGATAGATTGCATCTGTCTATTGAGATGGAAGCTGACAGGATGCAGAACCTTATAATGGATGAGAAAGAGACAATGTCCGAGAGAGATGTTGTCATGGAAGAGAGAAGAATGCGCTATGAGGATGATCCTCAGAACCTGGTTTATGAAGAAGTGCTGTCCACTGCTTTTAAGAACCATCCTTACAAATGGCCGGTAATAGGATGGATGGAGGACCTGCGAAAGGTTACCCGCGATGATCTTTGGGATTACTACAAAAAACGCTACGTTCCGAATAATGCATTTATTATTGTTGCGGGTAACATAGATGTTTCGGCTGTAATGAAGAAAATCAGAACTGAATTCGGCCCAATTCCGAAGGGGCTGGAGCTTCCTGCTCTTAACATAGAGGAGCCCCTGCAGAGAGGTGAAAGGCGGGTATTCGTAAATAAAGAAGCTGAACTGCCTTATGTTTTCTGCGCTTATAAAGTTCCTAATATTCTTGATAAAGACAGCTATGCACTGGATATTCTTTGGGGAGTTCTTTCAGGGGGTAAGAGTTCAAGGATTTACAAAAGTCTTATCGATGAACAGCGTATAGCGCTATCGGCAGGAGCAAGTTATAGTAATTTTAACAGGTATCCCTTCCTTTTTTACTTATACGGAACATCAATGCCTGACAAAAAGATAGAAGACGTGGAAATGGCCCTTTACAGGGAAGTGGACAAATTGAAAGAGCATCCTCCGACAGAAAAAGAGGTCCAGAAGGCAAAAAATCAGATTGAGGCAGATTTCATTATGCAGCAGGACAACCTTCACTACAGGGCTGTGACTCTTGCTCAGTTTGAAATGATTGGCGGACTGGAGCTGGAAGGTAAATATCTTGAAGGTGTTAGAAACGTTACTGCCGAAGACGTTCAGCGTGTAGCTAAAAAATATTTAGTTAAAGATCAGCGGACTGTCGGGATTCTGGTCCCTGTGAAAAAGAAATAGCAGGTAAACACTAAGACACAAAGTACGAATATAAAGCTGGTAATTAAGGACTGTTTTGAAAATGCATAAACTTAAGCTGCGAAAGATAATAATATCAATAATACTATGTAACCTGGCTTTTTTAGTTGTCAGCTTATCATCTTATGCTCTTGACGTAAAGAGGTCGGTTCTTGATAATGGCATGATACTTATGATTGTTGAAAGGCATAATCTGCCTGTTGTGAAGGTTTCTATCGGAATGAATGCGGGCAACCTCCATGAGTCTGAAGATAAAGCTGGTCTTGCCAGCATGACGGCCGGTCTTTTGACGGAGGGAACAAAGAATAGAACATCCAGACAGATCAGCGAGGAAATTGAGTTTGTCGGCGGGTCTGTCGGGGCGTCGGGCGGCAGTGATTATATGAGGGCCAGTCTTTCTGTCCTTAAAAAAGATGTGGAACTTGGTTTTGAACTTCTCTCTGACATTGTCTTAAATCCAGTGTTTCCTGAAGAGGAATTCAAAAAGAAGTTAGTAAGAACAAAAGCAGCTTTGAAGGCAAGGGAAGAAGATCCTGGTTTTCTTGCATCAAGAGATTTCAATAAGGCCGTGTTTGGAAATCATCCCTACGGAAGGCTGCAAAGTGGTACCGTTGAGACGCTTGATAATATTACACGGGATGATCTTGTTGACTTTCACTCCATGAATTATGTCCCCAATAATGCTGTTATGGCTGTTGTTGGTGATATAGCTGCAGCGGAAGTTGAAAAACTAATTAAGAAATATTTTGCTGACTGGAAATCAATAAAGACTGAGTCGCCATCATTGCAGAATATTGCTATGCAAAAAAAACGGAAAGTTATAACAATACACAAAGATCTTACACAGGCAAATATAATCCTTGGACATTTGGGAGTTAGCAGGGACAACCCCGATTATTATGCATTGTCAGTCATGAACTATATTCTTGGCGGCGGTGGTTTTGTGTCAAGGTTAATGCAGAACATAAGAGAAGAGAAGGGGCTTGTTTATAGTATCCATAGCTATTTTGCACCCGAGAAATACGGCGGCTCGTTCCAGGTAGGGTTACAGACAAAAAATGAATCTGCAAATACTGCTATTGAAGAAGTAATAAGTGAAATTCGTAGAATAAGAAGCGAGAAGGTAACAGATATTGAGCTGTCTGATGCAAAATCATTTCTGACAGGAAGCTTTCCTATGAGAATAGAGACCAGTTCCCGAATTGCAGGGTTTCTCGTGGCCGTGGAATACTACGGTCTTGGAGTTGACTATATTAATAATTACCCGGATTTCATAAACAGTGTAACAAAGGAAGAAGTCCTGAGAGTCGCAAAGAAATATCTTTCTCCTGATAAATATACGCTTGTTGTTGTTGCAGACCAGAAAAAAGCGGCGCTGAAGGATGATTTTAACTTGCCTTGAAAAACTCTTCTTGATTTTAGCGTCTTTTACTTTAACTCGAGTGTTCCGCTTTGAATAGTGAGTGTTCCATTGCTAATAGTCAGGTCACCGTACAGAGATGTTGTCGTGGTGTTAGCAGTATAATCGCAATCATATCCGGCATCTAATGTTAATGACTTGTTAAGGTCAAAAGTCAGGTCTTCGTAGAACTCATAATCCTGGATCTCCAAGGTGTCATCTGTTAGCGAGTTGTCATAAGTGCCCTGTAATGTGTCGTAGTATACCGGTGGTCCATCATCAATTCTTGCAGGCTGAGAACAGGATGGTGTGGCAATGTAGATCTCGGTATCCGAGCCGTCAGTAACAGACCACACGATTTGCTGGTTGCCATTTATTTGGGGAACCCCTCCGAGATCAAGCTGTGATGTGCTGGATCCGTTATAATGGAATATTTTATTGACCAGGCTTTCTATGCCGTACCATACTACATCTCCGTCTGAATTGATCTGGGGATCATAGTCATCAAAAAAATTATCTGTCAGCTGTGTTGTGCTTGCACCATTATAGAAAAATATTTCATCGTCTGAGCCGTCATTGCCGACCCATGTTATTTCTCCATATTTATTTATCTGGGGATCATAGTCGTCATAAGAGTTGCTTGTTATCTGAATTGTACCGTACTCGTCATTAAAAAATATTTCATCGTCCGCGCCGTCATTACCAACCCACACTATCTCCTCGTAGTCATTTATCTCTGGATAGTTGTCATCGTTGGAGTTGCTTGTAAGCTGTAATGTGCTAGTACCGTCATAATAAAATATCTCCTCGTCAGAACCGTCATTTCCATACCATACAATAGACCCGTTTACATTTATTCTGGGATAGCCGTCATATACAGAGTTGTTTGTAAGTTGTGTTGTGCTTGAACCATCATAGAAAAAAATTTCGTCGTCAGAGCCGTCAAAACCGGTCCATGCTACTTCTCCGAACGAGTTTATCTGTGGGTCGTAGTCGTCATTGGAATTGTTTGTAAGCTGTATTGTGATTGAGCCGTTATATAGGAATATTTCATCGTCAAAACCGTCATTGCCGGACCATACTACATCTCCAACTGCGTTTATCCGGGGATTGTAATCGTCATTAGCATTGTCTGTAAGCTGAATAGTACTTGAACCGTCATAGAGGAATATTTCGTTGTCCGAGCCATCCCATGATTCCCATACTACGTGACCGTTGCCGCTGATATGCGGAATACTGTCGTTGTAAGAATTGTTTGTAAGCTGAGTTGTACTATAAGCATATGAGTAGGGGGTATTTATGAGAAATACAACTACAGAGAGTAGAAGAACAAATAGCATCTTGTTCACGACAATGATCTTTCTGTAATAGCCCTGGCAGAATGCAGAGTTCAGGCAATACCTGGTATTTCTACTTATTACTTCTTGCAATTCTACTCTCCCGTTGCTATACATAGATTTCATATATATAATCGACATAATAGTCTAAAAACTTTACACTTAATTGTAAAATAATAATAAACAACAATAAGACAACAAGTTATGTGGTTGGAAATAACGTAAAACATTAAGTTCATCGTGCTCTGATTTGCGTCCGGAGAGTAAATGAAGAGGTGAAGCCAAGTGTGCCTCTTTGGGGTCAATCTGTAAAGGTAAGTAGAAATAGCACTGCAGATAGGAGTCTTTTTGGGCAAACACAGTTCTAAAAAATAAGAGGCTTTAGCCGGTTATGCTATACTTCACATTTGCAATGCAGTGACAAGTGTCTGTTTATCTCTGAAAGAAAATACGGAAAGGATTTAAAATTCAATGAGTGACGAACCTAATAAAGTGATTTACTCCATGGTGGGGGTTAGTAAATTTTATAATAAGAAACCTGTCTTAAAGGATATTTACCTTTCCTATTTTTATGGAGCAAAGATTGGTGTTATTGGCCTCAATGGCTCTGGAAAAAGCTCTCTGTTGAGAATACTTGCGGGTAAGGACAAGGAATTTAACGGGGAAGCGGTGCTCTCACCGGGCCACACAGTAGGAATGCTTGATCAGGAGCCTGAACTGGATGACAGCAAGACAGTCAAACAAATCGTTGAAGAAGGGGTCCAGGAGACCGTAGATGCACTGAATGAGTACAATGCCATAAATGAGAAATTTGCCGAACCCATGTCTGATGATGAGATGAGTAAACTCATTGAACGGCAGGGAGTGGTCCAGGAGAAACTGGATGCCCTGGATGCATGGGACCTGGATTCACGTCTGGATATGGCCATGGATGCACTGCGCTGCCCTCCGGGAGATACTCCGGTTAATGTCCTGTCAGGAGGTGAGAGGCGGCGGGTTGCGCTATGCAGGCTTCTCCTTCAGAAACCGGACATCCTTCTCCTTGATGAACCTACAAACCATCTTGATGCTGAAACTGTTGCCTGGCTTGAACATCATTTGAAGAGCTATCACGGCACTATAATCGCAATAACTCATGATCGCTACTTTCTGGACAATGTTGCGGGGTGGATTTTGGAATTGGACAGGGGGGAAGGTATTCCCTGGAAAGGTAATTACTCCTCCTGGCTCGAGCAGAAAAGGACCCGTTTACAGAATGAAGAGAAATCGGAGAGCGACAGGCAGAAGACCCTGCAGCGAGAGCTCGAATGGATAAAGATGTCGCCGAAGGGACGGCATGCGAAATCCAAGGCGCGTATCAGTTCATATGAAGCCCTGCTGAGTCAGGATATTGAAAAAAAATCAAAAGAACTTGAAATATTTATCCCCCCTGGACCGCGTCTTGGCGACGTAGTAATTCAGGCGGATAATGTAAGTAAATCATATGGTGACAATATTCTTATTGAAGGAATGACTTTTGCGCTTCCTCCAGGCGGTATTGTGGGAATCATCGGACCTAACGGTGCAGGCAAGACCACATTATTCAGGATGATTACCGAACAGGAGAAACCTGACGCCGGAACATTCAAGACAGGGGAAACAGTGAAGCTTGCATATGTAGATCAGAGTCGTGATGATCTTGACCCTAACAAGTCTATATGGGAAGTCATCTCTGACGGGCTTGACGTTGTTACACTGGGCAGGAGGGAGCTAAACTCACGGGCATATGTTTCAAGGTTTAATTTTTCAGGGAGTGACCAGCAGAAAAAAGTGTCAATGCTTTCCGGTGGTGAAAGAAACCGTGTTCATCTGGCACGTATGCTTAAAGAAGAGGCAAATGTACTTCTTCTTGACGAACCCACAAATGATCTGGACGTAAACACAATGCGTGCACTGGAAGAGGCATTGGAAAATTTTGCGGGATGTGCAGTTGTTATCAGCCATGACCGTTGGTTCCTCGACAGGATTGCGACTCATATACTTGCCTATGAAGGTGACAGTCAGGTTGTCTGGTTTGACGGTAATTACTCCGAATATGAAGCAGACAGAAAGGCCCGCCTCGGAACTGAAGCGGACCAGCCTCACCGGATTAAGTACAGGCATTTGACAAGAGATTGAGTCCGAATTGTATTAACGTCTCTACAAATAATTATGACTGAAAGTAAATTAACACAGAGCCCTGCGTTCAAAAGAATACTACCCTTCGCAGTCTATATGGTATTTATTTTTGCCTTTGATTTGTTGAAACCATTAGTTCCGGAAGGTGTTTGGGCAGATAATTTTATTGCCTTAACCTATCCCATAAAGATTCTGACAGTTACAGGCATTCTCATCTATTTCTGGAAGTCCTATGATGAACTTCGATTTGATCAGCTCAAGTCTGTACATATACTGGGTGCAGTGGCAGTTGGCGTGATTGTTTTTGCCCTGTGGATTAATATGGACTGGGACTTTGCAACTCTTGGTAGTTCTGCAGCATATGATCCAACCGGCCTGCCCGGCAGCACTTATTATGCGTTTATTGCCGTAAGGCTGGCAGGGACGGCCCTGGTGGTCCCTGTTTTTGAGGAGATATTCTGGCGCTCCTTTGTTCTCAGATATATAGTTAATCAGGATTTTATCCTGGTAAGGATCGGGACATTTACATGGATGTCATTTATTGTTTCATCTCTTCTCTTCGGCAGTGAGCACTACCTGTGGCTAGCAGGAATTATGGCAGGTGTTTTTTATAATCTCCTCCTCTACTGGAGCAGGAGTATATATGCCTGTATCCTGGCCCACGGTGTGACCAACCTTCTGCTAGGCCTATATGTGATCAGGACAGGAAGCTGGCAGTTCTGGTAATGTATTGACGTAAATTATGAAATCCGATATATATGATCTTGCAATAATTGGAGCCGGTCCTGCCGGAATGATGGCAGCTTTGCGTGCCTGTGAATGCGGTGCGAAAGTTGTTCTTCTGGAAAAAAATTCATCTCCCGCTATTAAGCTTCTCATGACAGGAAAAGAACGGTGCAATATTACAAATAGTGAAAATGATGTCCGGGAGTTTGCTGCCAACTTCGGTAAGAATGGGAAGTTCCTTCTCACTGCTCTCTACCATTTCGGAGTATCAGATATAATCGAGTTTTTTCACAAGAATAAAGTTAAAACTAAAACTGAACGGGGAGGTCGGATATTCCCTGAGAGTGACAGGGCAACCGATGTAAGGGCAATGTTTGAGAGACTTATTAAAGAAAGCAGCATTTCTATGGTTACGGGATGCAGTATAAAGAAAATAGCTCATAAACAGGGCGCAATTGAAAAAATTGTTCTTGAAAATAGTGATGAGATTAAGGCAAAGAACTATATCATCAGTACAGGAGGACGCTCTTATCCCAGAACAGGATCCACCGGTGACGGTTATACATGGGCTAAGAAATTAGGACATACTGTCACAAAGCCTGAACCTGCTTTGACACCTGTTGTAGTCAAGGAATACTGGGTAAAAGAACTGGAAGGGCTGAGCCTGAAAAATGTGAAGATTTCTGTGTATCAGAATAACCGGAAACAGGATG
>PIVU01000261.1 GCA_003354025.1 Nitrospirota bacterium | reverse complement strand
TTTCTTTGATATATATGCATAGAGTATACATACTGCCATAATGGCATAAAATTTGTCATGATGACATGATTCTTTGTCTAAATGTACTCTTAATTCCTCATTTTTATTGACTTTACCTGCAGGTACTTTATTTGCAATTACAAAAATGTTATCTATGACGCTCAGATAACTGTGGTAGGAATAATCTTTGAAAGCATACATTAAATACCTAAAGACAGTAAGATAATGGCGCAGATATACGCACTATGAACGGGAAAAGGCGCAATGAAAAGGAAGGTTGCCAGCGATGTGATATTTGGGGTTGCAGTTAACTTGCTGTTTTTATTGCTTACTCTTGTCTATTGGTGATAAGGCATGATTTTTGCTTTATTATTTCTCTGGTTTGTAATATTTGAGAATTAGCCCCTTATAAGCCTAACAGGATTGGAAAAGGTTGCAGGTTGTAGTGATTGATATAAAAAAAGGCTTTATTGAAACCTAGAATAATGAAACAGAGACTTCTACCAAATTTGATATTAATTGCCCTCGTTCTGGTAATGACCGGAGTCAGGTTATGGGCTCTCGATTATCCCCATACGAGCACAAATAGTATTGCCTGTGATTCATGCCATTACGTTTACGGAGGAGAGCCGAGTCTATTGCCTCCCTGGACTTCCCATACACCTCAGGACATTGATGATACACAGTTCAACACGCTCTGCTGGAGCTGTCACAACAATATTGCTGCTCCATACATGGGCACGCACTCCAGCCTGAAGATAGACGATGGCTATGGAGACTGGACAATCGAATGCCGTACCTGCCATAACCCTCACAGTCAAAGGCAGTTTAAAGGGTATGGTGTAGAGAGCTGTGTTTATGAGGGAACAGTTTCATCGGTTACAGAGACAACTATAACAGAAACAGGGGCGAACTGGACTGTTGACGAGCATAAGGGAATGCTGGTTTACCCTAATGTCTCAAAAAGTAATTATCAATACAAAATTACAGGAAACACGAATGATACACTGATGGTAAGGGGTACGATTCGGCTTTCCATCGTGGATATCGGTGACACTTTTGGTCTTGTCTATGGAAAACTTGTAAAGGACAAAATAACGACACCAAACAGCGGCATTAGTGACGTTAAGTTTTTCAGGAATTCCGGAAATAATTCATTTGCAGACGGAGATGCAACTAAAGACGGAGTATGTGAAGTCTGTCATACAATGACAAACCATTGGAGAAATGACGGCGGCGAGCCTGTTCCTAACCATAACACTTCTCTCAGATGTACAAATTGTCACCTTCATACAGATGGATTCAAAGGAGCAGGATGTGACTTTTGCCATGGTTATCCCCCTGTTGTTGATTCTGCAATAGGAGGACCGAGCGGTTTGGTGCTGCTGCCTGGTTCCAATGGTACGACCGGTTCACTTACGGCAGGAGCTCACAATAAGCATGTAAACGTAAAAGGATTTGATTGTTCTAATTGCCATATGAACAGTGTAGGTGCAGGCGCTCTTCATAATAACGGTGCACCTCAGGACCCCACAATAGGTTTTTCACTTTTTGGAGGAGCTTATCTGGGAGGGACCTATGACGGTCAGTCACAGGTCAATTATGATTCAAGTGAACCGAACACTACTGCAACCGGCAGCGGAACAAAAACCTGCAGCAATATTTACTGCCACGGCATGATGCCTGACGGCACAGTATGGGGCGGCGGACAGAACACAACTCCGCAATGGGATGGTTCGGTGACATGTTCATCATGCCATGATTCAGGCGGCTCATTAACCGGATTGGGCGGGAAGCATCCGAAGCATACTGACGAATCAACCTATGCGTTCCCCTGCGAAAAGTGTCATAGCGAGACAGCCAATGGAAGCAGTTCAATTAAAAATGAATCTTATCATGCCAATAATACAAAGGACATAATCTTCGCAGACGGCGGCACATTTGCCGGTGGAGATAAATCATGTTCAAGCACCTACTGTCACAGTGATGCAAATGGAGGGCCTCCGAATACAAACGTTAAATGGACCGATGCTGGAACGGGCGGACATGCTCCCTGTGATTTTTGCCATAACGGACGTACAGATCAGGAAGCACTTGAAATGAGTACAAATGGACATGACCGCCTTGTAAGCAGCAGCTGGGTTAGGCACTTCCCCTGCGATTACTGCCATGATGCAACAATAGATGTTGCCAATAATATTGAAGATCATAGTAAACATGCCAATGGAAACGTAGACGTTAAAATAGCTCCGCAGTGGAATATAACAGGTAATCCGCCAGCCAGTTACAACGAACAGACAATGACGTGCGGGAATGTTTACTGCCACAGCGACGGAACAACAGTTGATGCCCAGGTCAGGCCCTTTGCATGGGACAGGGGTAAGACCAGCTGCAATACCTGTCATGGCCATGAAGAGGGAACCTGTAATCAGTGCCATAATGATGGAAGGACGGCATGGCCTGCCGGTGATGAGTGGAAGGCGGCGATGCCTATGTACCAGAATTCAGGGGCCGGTACGGAGCAGGCTAATTCACATATCAGACACCTGCTTACTGATTTCACATGTGAGAATTGTCACAGCAATACAATTGAAAACGGTTCCTGCACAGATTGTCATGTAGACAGTATCCCTGCAGGCAGTATGGACGAGGTCAACCATATAAATCCTGCTTACCATGTTAACAAGATAAAGGACATAGCATTTAAGGACGGCGGTACTTTTGATCCGGTTAATAAGAAATGTTCAAATACCAAGTGTCACACTGGTGTTGACCCTCAATGGGGAGACTCGGTTAATAACAAGATAATATGCCTTACGTGCCACGGTACTACTGAAGATGATGTTGATGATTTCGTGTATCAGAATAATACGCGGGCAAGGATAAACATGGCTGAATGGGAGGACACGGGACACGGCAGACCTGCAGCATCAGGTGACTATGTGTCAGGTAATCCAGCTGCCGACTTTCCTGACAACCCCTGCTGGTACTGTCATGATAATTCAATAATTCATGGAACGGACGATAACCCGTTCAGACTTAAAATACATTTCCAGTTTGAAAAACGTTTTGATAAAGAATGCAGGTTCTGCCACATGGAGCAGAAGGATGAAGAGTGTCTTAACTGTCATAACGCAGACTTTTCCTTTGCACCTCAGCTTGCAGACCTGGTGTCTCCACCGATTACACAGGACCATACAGGCTTCATTGATGGACAGACAACGTGCGCTACTTGTCACTATGATAATGCAACCATACATAACATTCCTTCAGGTTCATATAACTGGACACCCGAAAGGATTGATGATGTCAGAAATTCATACAAGATGATGGGCGTATGTCTTCAGTGCCATGAGGATGACAGCAATGGACAATGCAATAAGTGTCACACCGGTTCTCAATACCAGCTCGGCTATGATCCGGGAACAGGTCACAGAGCTGCTGACACAGCGAAAGCGACCTCCGTACATTTTGGATATAAACATTACCAGGGATATGAGGACAGTGTTGCTGAAGGCACGCCTGTATGGAAGGGCGGAAAATTCTGCTGGGACTGTCATGATCCCCATGGTGACAGCAATATGTATATGGTTCACGACAAGGTATCCACCGAGTCCGACGGAACCTATGGGATACCGACAGCCCAGAAAGATGTAGTATTTACAAGAAAACAATCCGGCCTTGATTATGCACGGTCACAGGCGCCCTTTGACGGAATATGTAATGTCTGCCATTCAGAAGGCAAGCAGCACTACCGCTTTGATTATGGTGACGGGCACAATGCCGGAAGGGTCTGCACAACCTGTCATGAGCACAGGTGGACTGACAGTCATGGCTCGGGTAAAGCGTGCAATACCTGCCACAGAGACAGGCCCGTACCAAGACATACTGCTTTCGGACTGCCAAGGGATTGCACAAAGTGCCACAACGGTACTATTAACGGAAGAATGGACATCGTCGGGCAGTTTAATTCCAATTCACATCATGTGCAGGGTGTTG
>PIVU01000058.1 GCA_003354025.1 Nitrospirota bacterium | reverse complement strand
ATAGAAAGGTTTCAAAGTTTAACCGAAGAAGGTAAAATTCTAAGCCTTTCATTTTGGCGTGACGAAAGTGCAATTGAGGCCTGGCGTAATGTTTTAGAGCATCGAGTTGCACAAAGAAAAGGCAAACAATCTCTCTTTCATTCCTACAGAATACGTGTTGCAAAAGTTGTTAGAGATTACACTGGAACTGAAAGGGATGAAGCACCTGCAGATTCTAAGGAAGAATTGGCATAGCGAATCATTGCGTCAGAACAATTACTTGCTTCCGGCAATTCTCATTCTTAGAATCCTTATAGCTTATTGATAACATATGGAAAACTTTGTTGTTACAATCACATGTTTACTAATAGGAATGACTGTAAGAAGGATTCCTGCTTTTCCCGATGAGACGGGAAATGTTTTAAATTTATTTGTACTTTATATATCTCTTCCTGCTTTAGTCCTTCTTAAAATTCCGGACTTGGTCTTCTCAAAGAACTTGTTGGTGCCTTCTTTAATGCCCTGGGTGATATTGTTGCTGTCTTGTTCTGCAATATTGCTCTTGTCTAAAATCTTAAAATGGGATCGAGCTACAACAGGCTGTCTTCTCCTCTTAATTCCTTTGGGAAACACGTCCTTTCTTGGAATCCCTATGGTTAAAGCATTTTTTGGAGACCACGCCATTCCCTATGCGGTCCTATATGATCAACTAGGCTCTTTCCTGGCTTTGGCTACCTATGGCTCCTTTATTTTGGCCTTTTATGGACCGGGAGAGAACAGTCCGACACTAGCGAGTATAATTAAAAAGATCATCTCTTTTCCTCCGTTTATTGCATTGATACTTGCATTTCTTCTTAGAGCTATACCCTACCCCTCTATTGCTGTAAGCCTTTTAAAAATCCTGTCATCTACTCTGGTGCCTTTAGTAATGATTGCTGTGGGTTTTCAACTAACACTGCGACTAAACAAAGAAGTAACTTCTCAACTATGCATTGGGCTCTCAATAAAATTAATTGCAGCCCCAATAGCGGCATTATTGATTTGTAAAATAGCAGGGCTGGAAGGAGAAGCAGTAAAGGTATCAATATTTGAATCCGGAATGCCGCCTATGGTATCAGCAGGGGCACTGGCAATTTTGGCTAATCTCTCTCCCAAACTCACTGCAGCTTTAGTTGGCATAGGAATTATTTTGAGCTTCATTACATTGCCATTTCTTTATCAGCTGCTATAAAGCATAAATAATTGCCCCTCATTGTTCCCTTTATTGCACAATTGTTGAGTAGGAGATGTTATAAATAATATTTTAGCCTCATTAATTGTATTCACTTTCCCCTCTTATAAATAACGGGTAGTCAGTTCAAAGATGGAGGATATGTTGAAGTTATCAATAAAGCTGGTTTAGACCAAATTCTGCAGATAATCCTCAATTATTGATGATTCGAATTTATATTAAGGGTGCAAAATCACATGATTTATATCATGTCTATTTCTTTAGAATCAGGTTAATTTTGATATATATACAGCATAGAAAGGAGAGATGATGATGAAAAAAAATATTCTATTACTTCTATTTTCAATTGTCATGTTAGGCATGTCATCATGCTCAAATGATAGTAATAATTTACAGGCCAAGGTCGAAGCACTGCAAGCCCAAGTCGATGCATATAAAGCTGAACGAGCAGAGACGGCTAAAAACTTAAAAACCTTTGATGATCTGGATCTCGTTGCTTTCAACAACCGTGACATGAAACATATCAGGCAGATCCATGCCGAGAATGTAAAGGTCTATAATCCCGACGGCACAATCACTGAACCCATGGACCCACACGCTGAAGAGCTTCAGTTTCTGTTCGACACCTTCGATTTCAAGGTTGCGGAGCACATTGTTGGCTTCGGTTTTGGTGAATGGACTGCTGGTATCAGCATTTCGGAAGGCAAGTGGGTCAAACCGATAACAATGAACAATGGCACGGTGCTACAACCTACTGGTAAACCAGTGAGTGTTAAGATTGCAACCATCGCCCGTTGGGAAAATGGTCGAATTGCTGAGGAGTATCTATTCTGGGACAACGCTGACTGGAATCGTCAAATCGGGTTGGGCCAAAAATAACCCTTACCAATATAGGAGAGAAAACCTATGAAAATAATCATTGTTGGAGCGTCAGGACGCATTGGTACAAAAGTTACCGAAGCATTGTCTGGCAAACATGACATTGTGCGTGTAGGTGCACATAGCGGTGATGTACAGTGTGACTATACAGACCCAGAATCGGTTCGTAGTATGTTTGATAAAATTGCTGGATTTGATTCATTGATCTCGGTTGCTGGTGCTGACAGTGTATTCAAGCCATATCAAGAGCTGGATGACGAAGACTATATGTTCGGATTTGAACGTAAGTTTCTCGCTCAAACAAGGCTGATTAGACTGGGAGAGAAGTTTATTAGTGACAATGGTTCATTCACACTCACAAGCGGTTTCTTGAGTCATTATCCGAATCCGTATAGCATTGCAACTGGACCGCTAAATGCTGCAGTAAACACATTCATTAAGAACACGGCTCAATTACTACCACGTGGAATTAGAGTCAACGTTGTGAGTCCGGCACCAATCGTTGAACAAGGAGAAGAAAGACAAGGGGTAGTAACAGCTGAGCAAACAGCTAAGTTTTATGTTGATGCTATAGAAGGGAAATTTACGGGGCAAGTACTACGTGCATGGGGTGGATTGCCAGTGCCCGAATAAACATAAACCCAATGGGGAAGCACCCATTTGTCAATCGAATTAACAAGCGATCCTTATAACCATCGCAATCAGCTTCTCTATACTTTTACGCTATCAATAAGCATCACATTCGGTTATAATCAATCACTAAAGTCTGAGGGGACAAATGCTGAAGAAATCCTTTTATATTCTAATCCTATTACTCTGTCTGGGCTCCAGTACCATGGCCCTTGATGTCCTGCTTCCCATGGTTTATGAGGGAGATATTGATATCACCAACTGGTTGATGAGTGAAAAGCTTGATGGTGTGAGAGGGTATTGGGATGGGAAGAAGTTGCTATCAAAAAACGGTCGTTCATTCAACCCGCCTAAAGCCTTTACTAAAAACTTCCCGGACTGTGCCATTGAGGGCGAACTCTGGGGAGGACGGAATACATTTGAGAAAACCTCTAGCATTGTTATGCGGCATGAAGCCCATGACGGCTGGCTAGATTTGAAATTTGCGATATTTGATGTGCCTGAAGCCGGGGGCGGGTTTGAACAGAGATTGAATATGGCCATTCAGTGGTTCGAAAAGCATCCTTCTGAATATGCCTTTGTTATTACCCAAAAAACTGTTAAAGGAAAAGAGCACCTGAAGAATGAGTTACTGAGGGTTGAAAAACTGGGAGGCGAAGGACTTATCGTCAGAAAACCGGACTCACTTTACAGCAGTGGAAGAAGCGCTGATATCCTGAAGGTGAAAAGTTATTACGACATGGAAGCAACGGTCATTGGCTACATAGAAGGTACTGGCAGAAACAGTGGCAGACTTGGCTCTATTCTCGTAGAGCTTCCAAACGGGACACAATTTAAAATTGGGACTGGCTTTACAGATAAAGAAAGAAACAATCCGCCGCCAATCGGTACCATTGTAACTTTTAAATATTATGGGTTTTACAAATCCGGCATTCCAAAGTTCCCATCATTTTTAAAGATTAGGCCAGCCCAATAGGAACAATAACGTTAAATTTGATATCCGAAAAGTACTGCCGCTAGTGCGTGTTACTCTTATACCTTCTCTCCAGCTCCAGGTTCAGTGGCAATGCTGCCGGCAATGCAAAAGGTAGTGCTACCTCATGAGCGGGCACAACAATCCGTGAACTGACAAATTCTTCACACTGAGAATTATAAGACCTAAAGACACTGTTGACCTGCACAAGCTGCGGAGCAGCGTCATCACCGGTATAATACTGATCTCCATTCAGAATTACTTTGTAGGTACCTTCCGCTACAACATATGGAGTTCCGGAATCAAAACAGTCATCACTTTCAAAGTATATATCACGCCCGGTAAGATCACCGGTGCTTATATTTATATGAACGGCGCGGTCAATAGAAGGCACATAGATTTCCATTATATTATTACCGCTGTTTCCGGCATATACTCCCAGACTATTTCCGTCCCTATCATAGGCAACCATTTCTGCGTTAACTCCTGATGTCCCCAAAATAACTATAGATGCAATAACCATAGTAACTAATACAAATGACTTAACAAAATGCATTGCTGCCTCCCTGTAATGATTGTTTAGAGAAATGAGTATTTCGCCTGCTAAAACAAGGGCCCTGACAATAGGCCCCTTCAGTCATGTGGATATATTAAGAAAGAGGAACTAATATAGCAAGATAATTATTGACATCTTTTCTTCAGTTCAAGAAAAGATTCCGTCCAGGAGTATGAAAGAGCGGTCACAGCGAGGACTTTTTCAACGCCTTCTCTGTTCATTCTGTCATGATGATAAATGTGGTTAGCAAAAGAAACAGTTATACTTTCCGGGTCGCTCTCCATAAGAACCAGTTTATCTACTTTTTTCACCATCCCTTCCCTAAGCACCTTAAAATAAAAACCTGTATATCCCGACTCAACAACCATTTTCACTAAATCACTACGACCATATCGTGCAGCAAGTGTTCTGCAGGGTTGCCTCGGCTGGCTAATCTGAACAATAGCTGATCCAACCTTAAAAATATCACCTATACAAACTTCATCTTCATCCAAATTTGATACAGAGAAATTCTCTCCAAACGCAGCAACAGGCATTTTCATTTCGAGAGCCTGCTCCCAGTATGGATAATGGTCCAAGCTGTAAACACAGACGGCCTTATCATGCCCTCCGTGATGCTTATGGTCAGCAACACCATCCCCTTCAAAACCAAGTTTCCCAAGAAATATCTCACCGGTCACCGGTTGCTTACATATCCCTGTAGTAATTGTTTTACCATAAAATGTTTCATCAAGGGGAAGTTTAATATTAAGTGATTCTATTGTCATCTCTGTCATTATTATCAACTCCTTTAAATCCAGAATTCAGGGTACCTGCGGCTTTTCGGGATGTTATTAACCAGCAGAGCCACGGCCAACATAATCATTGCGCCGACTCCAACAGGAATAATTGCATACATGTAACCAAGAGCATGGATCTTCTCACTGCCTATGATCGCGATAAGAGCAGTAGCCCCGCCAGGTGGGTGCAGGGTTTTTGTTGCATGCATCAGTGCAATAGCAGTAGCGACAGCAACAGATGATGCCAGCCACATGTGAGAACTGAACAACTGATAACAGGCAACACCAATGACCGCTGATAAAACATGTCCGCCAACAAAGTTTCTCGGCTGGGCCAGCGGGCTTTTAATTGCTCCGTATATCAGGACAGCAGAAGCGCCGAAGGACCCTATGATCATTACAAAATCCGTACCATCAAGATTGTTGTAATTAATATATGCTACTGCAGCTATCCCGAGAAATGCGCCGATCCATGACCATCCGATCTCTGGCAGACTTACAGCCGGCGGACTTGTTGTTGTCCCTTTCATTTTTGCAAAATACTCGTTCAGCATACTCATCCTTTTGATAGCTAAGCTTCTAAAACATCTCCTCTTGAAACTATCCCGGTAAGTTTATCGTCCCGGTTAACAACAGGTATCCTGTTAATATTTTTTTCTCGTAACAGGTTTGTTATGTCCAGTAGTGTCGCATCCTCAATCAATGTCACGGCAGGAGAGGTCATTATATCTTCAGCCTTTTTCTCTCGTATAGACAAAGCCACACATCCCTTCCCTTTCAGACATGTAGCAACTACACTCATAAATGACCTGGCATCTTTTCCGCCCATGCGAAAAAGAAAATCTTTTTCAGATATAACACCAGCAACTTTCCTGCCTGTATCCAGCACAGGAACTCCCGACACTCCCTTTTCCGCCATGAGTTTAGCTACCAGCTTCAGAGGGGTGTTCTTTTCAACAGCTACTACATCCCTGGTCATTATATCGATTGCCTTTTTTGACTCAGTAATCCTTCTCAAAGCATGACTATAGGCGTGAAGGTATAGTTCCTTAAGGTCTCCTGGCGTAATGTCCAAATACCCGGAAATATCTTTCATTGCCTCGTAGACATCCTTGTCGGAAATTTCCAGATCATGAGACATCTTTTTTTGTGAAGGATCTTTGCTCAAATGCATCACCTTTTATTTATTAAATTTTTTTTCACAGGCATTATTTGTAATTTGCAGAGGCCCATTGCAGTATGTCCCTACCGTTACCAGTTATTGAATTAAATATATCTTTAAAAAGAAGAAGAAGCCATGATTTAAATCATAGTCGTTAATTAGCAGGTCAATTACTTTTCTATCACACATCATTATGACGCAAATCATATACATCTTATCAAGGTGAGTTAATAATAGTAATAATTAAGCTATAAAAAAATCATGCAAAATACTACTTACAAAATAGATCCTCAGATTAATATCAACTTATCGGATTTAAACACCATTACCATAATAAGGGCAACTTAAATCAAGGGGGCATCCCCCCCTAAAACCTAGGAGGTGCAAGCATGGTAACAACATTAGAATCCGCAGGGAAAGTACTTGAACTGGATGAGGACGGTTATCTCAGGGACATTGATAGCTGGGATGTAAGAGTTGTCGATGAACTAGCAAAATTAGACAATATTGGAGAATTAGTCGCCGAACACTGGAAATTAATTACAGCCATTAGGTTTCATTATGAAAAGACACATGAGTCTCCTCTGTGCCGTGATATTCTTATTGAATCGGGATTTACTAAACAGGACATGCACAGACTGTTTCCGCCACTCGGATATAAGACAGCTCATAAATTGGCTGGATTGCCGAAGCCTATTGAATGTTAATTTCTAAATAGGCCTATATAAACCTGGCATTTAATACGTAAGGGCTCACCAATGTATGAGCCCTTGTCAGCAAATTGCTCTGGAGTCTCTTGCATTTCACTTATTGATATGTATAGCTTTTAGATGCGATGCTGAACTTCCAATGGTAATTGCCATAGCGTGGCATTCCATATTATCGTTGCATGAGCAGTTGCTCATGTTGCAGTCTATTATTCTTGGCATGAACATTGCCATAGCATCAACCCATCAACATGCCGGAACAATCTGATTTATTGACGTAAAATGAATTATCCAGCATAATTATGTCAAAGGACCATATAGATGAAATATTTACCTTCACAGCTGATCTACTTTTTCCAGAATAAGACAATGAAAAAAAACCTGCGGAACCTGAGCAAGTTCCTGGCTGTTATGGCCGCATCAATAGTGATCTACAGTGTCCTTTTTCATTATATTATGGAGTACGAAGGAAGAGAATATTCGTGGACAACAGGCTTTTACTGGACTTTGACTGTTATGTCGACACTGGGTTTCGGAGATATTACTTTTACAAGCGATCTGGGCCGCGCCTTTTCAATATTTGTTCTTTTATCGGGAATTGTTTTCCTGCTGATAATGCTGCCATTTACCTTTATCCGCTTTTTCTATGCACCCTGGCTGGAGTCTCAGGCCCAGACACGTGCACCTCGTGAACTGCCCGAAAAAACTAAGGACCATATTATCATAACAAACTATGAGCCTATCGCCATGAGCCTCATAAGGAAACTGGAACAGTATGAGCTTAATTATGTTGTGGTTGTGCAGGACACCCAGACTGCTGCTGAATTGCTGGACATAAATGTGAATGTAGTCATTGGAGAACTTGATAAAACCGAAACTTACCAGAAGTTAAGGATAGACAAGGCCGCCCTCGTTTTTGTAAATAATAATGACATGCTCAACACAAACATTATTGCCACCATAAGAGAAGTCTCGAAATCTGTTCCCATTATTACTATCGCAGAAGCATATGATTCAATTGATATCCTTGAACTTGCCGGAGCAACAGAGGTGTTTCAATTTACCAGGATGCTGGGAGTGACCATGGCCCGGCATGCACTGGGAGTATCTGCACAGGCCAATATAGTCGGGTCGCTCGGCGGTGTTTCTATAGCTGAAGCCTATGCTGCCCATACCCCGTATGAAGGCAAGGAACTTATAGAAAGCGGGCTTCGCCAGAAAACAGGAGTCATTGTAGTCGGCATATGGCAGAGAGGGAAATTTGAAATTCCGAGACCTCAGACAATTATTCATCCTAACTCTATTTTACTTCTTGCAGGTTCAGAGGAGCATTTCAAAAGATACGATGAATATGTCAGCAAGTTTCGGACCTTTACAGTTCCTGCTGTGATATTGGGTGGAGGCAGGGTGGGACAGGCTGCTGCCGACACATTTGAAGATCTCGGAATTGATTACCGTGTTGTGGAAAAAAACAAGGGTTCCATTAAAGACAACGACAAGTATATTCTGGGAGATGCAGCAGACATTCATGCCCTGGAGCGGGCCGGTATTTCTTCAGAATCTCCCTCTGTACTTATCACTACCCATGATGATGACATTAACATTTACCTGACTATTTACTGCAGAGAGTTGAGGCCTAATATACAGATTATCAGCAGGGCCACACGTGACCGCAACATCAGCAAGCTCTATTCAGTAGGGGCTGACATTGTCATGTCATATGCTTCCATGGGGGCAAATAAAATCATTAACATTCTCAAACCTGATGAAATCCTCATGCTGGCTGAAGGATTAAATGTATTTAAAGCTCAGGTTCCCATTTTTCTGGCAGATAAAACACTGGCTGAAAATCAGATAAGAAGAAAAACCGGATGCAATGTAATCGCAATCCGCAGCGGAGAATCATTTATCGTGAATCCTGATCCGACTATTAAACTCAAGACAAATGAGGAGTTGATTCTTATTGGCACGGCCGAGGCTGAAAAAGAGTTTATGAAGGTATTTTCCTAAAAAATTCATCTACTGAATTAATTTGATATAATTGTGATACGTTCCTATAAACCTATTGGAGGTTTCCCATGAATGAAGATATCCTTTTTTCTCCCTTTACACTGAAAGATTTCAAACTTAAAAACCGCATCGGCGTTGCACCTATGACGCGCATGTCCTCCATAAAGGACAGTATCCCCCGGCAGGATGTATTTGACTTCCTCATAAGTAGGGCTCAAAAGAATGCCGCACTTGTTTACACCGAGGCTATTGTCACTGACTATGAATGCTCACAGGGATATCCCGGACAGGCAAGGATTCTAAAAGAAAAGCAGATTGAAGCCTGGAAGCCCGTGGTGGAATCTATCCGCAAAGAAGGAGCTGTTTCCATAATGCAGATATTTCACTGCGGCAGAATGGCATGGCCGGAGATCAATCCGGCAGGCCGGGTGATTGCTCCCAGCCCTGTCGCTCCCAGTCAGGACAACCCTCTAACCAACAGCCCATATCCAATACCCGAAAAGATCGATCTCCTTGAAATTGAGCAGGTCATAGAGGGATTTATTGATACAGCCAGAGGTGCTGTTGCCGCCGGTTTTGACGGCGTTGAGGTGCACGGGGCACACGGTTATCTTATCAGCCAGTTTCTGTCTTCATACTCTAACAAGCGGACCGATGCATATGGAGGGTCAATCGAAAACCGTTACCACTTTGCCCATGAAGTCATTCAGGCTGTTAGAGGTGTAGTTCCCGATGACCGTCTGTTGACATTCAGGATTTCAAACTGGGGAGTTGCGGACATGGAAGTATCGCTTTTTGAAAGCAGGGAGGAATATGAAAAGATCATTCAAATGCTTTCAAAAGAACCAATTGATGCAATATCCGTTTCTACCTATAAATACGCAGACATGGCATTCGGCAGTGACATGAACATGGCACAGATTACGAGGGGTGTGACCTCCCTGCCGATAATGATCTGCGGAGGAATACACGACCGTGCCAGTGCAGAGGATGCTATGAAGGATGCAGATATCGTATTAAGCGCCAAATCTATTCTGCTCAACCCGGACTGGGTAGAGGATGTTAAAGCGGGAAAGAGTCTGCCTCTTCATAAGTCAGAGGACGCAAACATTGCCTATACGGATACGCCTCTTCCCTGACTCATCTCAATCACCCACACTCTCTTGCGTCGAAATGTATAAGTCCTCGACTTTCTTCCTTGCCCAGGGCGTCTTGCGCAGGAACTTGAGGCTGGATTTCACTGAGGGATTGCTGTTGAAACATCGTATATTAATGTGAAAGCCCAACTCGTCCCAGCCATAATACTCAACCAGGCTGTTTACGATCTGCTCCAGGGTCACGCCGTGCAGCGGGTTATTGGGTTGTTGTTCGCTCATGATCAGACCTGTTCCTTAATTAATGGAAATTCTCACTATTGAGACTCATCTCCAAAAGATTTAATTTTCCTGCAAAAACATTCCAACAGAGGCAGAGTCATTGGCATTAACAGTTGATGACCGTGATAGTTGCTTGATTGAATACCCTCCCCTTTTCAGATATTGAAGGATACCTCTCTTGCCTCCAATATGAAGTGCTCCGACTACTACGAAGTATGTTTTGTCAGTTTTTAAATAGCTCTTAATCTTCCTGGCCATTTTAACATTACGATTGAAAAAGATCCTGTTAGCAAAAGCTTCAAGACCGGCAAAGCTGTCAGTTCGCTCAAATTCCATCTCAAACAGTCCGTCAGCGTCACCTTCTGTCCATGCATCCACCATTCGATCTATCAATGCCGGCAGTTCCGGCAAATCCTTCAGAGTCATCCTCATCAGCAGGTCTTCCTCTTTCTTAGTACCCCCTGACAGGACTTTAACCTGTTCATCTATAGTTTCCAGCTCCATAATCGGCTTGTCCCCTTTTGCCATCTCTATAAAATGCCGATCTATCCCGTACGCCGGATCATAACCGAGTTTCATTATCTCACCGGCAGCAATGCCGAGGCTCAAAAACCAGGGCTTGCTTTTCCTGACCTGATGTATTGTGATACCCCGTGCAACAAGATATTTCTCAAGCTCCCTGTGAGTTTCCTTTGATATATTGTTCTCAAGAGACTCATTGCCTGTATATATACCCGCCTCCTGGAAAGCCCGGGCGATCTGAATTTCCTTTACCCCGGTGACGTCAACTTCCACTACCAGCACATCTGACTTTTTAAAAGCATCCTCAATGGTTATGTCCAGAGGGTACATTCCTTTTTTCACGGCGTGGATGGAGCCGAGGATGTATACGGTGGAGGACTTTGATTTGACTTGCCAAAGGCATAGCTTCCCCTTCGGGTCCGGTAGTGATGCTGCCTGGAGATGTGAGAAGATAATAAGAGATAGAATTATTAGAACAGAAATTGTCTTGCAAAATCTTTTCATCAACTGTGCCTCCTTTTGGGTGATTATTATTCTACACTCTAGACAGGATTGGCACAATTTTTCGGAAGGGGTATTCTCTTTTTTCTGAAGACCGTACCATTAACATAGACCAGATACCATAGGGCGGGCGCTGCGAGGCCTGTCAGGGTGAGGGTGTCAGGCGCATTGAGATGCATTTTCTCGCTGATGTCTTTGTACCCTGTGAAGTCTGCAAGGGGACAAGATGAAAGGTTGGCCCTAACCCACTAATTACACTTTTCAGTTAATTTTTGATCCAAATCCCTTAGTTCATCCACAGCCTTAGCATCAAATTCCAAGTTGTGTGAACCTTCTAAATCAGCTTTCCTTTTATGATAGCTAACGGTTTTAGTATATAAATTAGATGCAATATTATTATATGTTTTTAATGCTTTCTTAGCGTTATCACAATAGTATAATTTCATTTCAGTGTGTGATAACAACACATCATCACTGCCTACATTAAGAATTGATTTGACGGATTTTTTTATTTTATGTAAATACCCGCTGGTATCATCTAGAGTTTTAATTTCCGCTCCAGTTTCTAACTGATCAAAAAAATCGATTTTTTTCAATTTCGCATCATAGTTCAGTTTTCTAGATTCTGATTCTATTGCTGCGAATGGAATAACAAATTGCAGGAACAGGCAATCTCTATCCGGAGCTCTATCGCCAAGGCCTCCACACGCCTCTTGTCCGGAACCAACTACGGCAAACAATTTATCAGTAAACTCTGGTTTATCACTCTTCCAATAGGCAGTTGCTGCGATACGATAAAAGGCGATAGCGTCAGCACTATTGCCTAATAACTTAGCTTTCTCACTAGCATCAGCTGCCAAAACAGTTAGGAATACGGATGAACCCTCTTGATCACCTGGGCGAACCTCCTTTAGCAGTCTCGCCAATTCGTTATCGGTACGAATCAGATCCGATGCCCGTTGAACATCATCAACTGTTGCGCAGGCCGTAAACAAAATGATAAAGAAACCAACCCCTATACGCGCTAGATTAATTCTCATATTCCATCCCCCTTATAAAATAACTTCAATTATTTGGTCTTCAGTTGGTAATTCACCAGTAGCTAACACTATCACAATAAAAGACTCGAATATTTTCAATAGGCTGTCACTGCCAAGTTTTTCAGGCTGTGCATTTGCTATATTGATAATTTGATTTAGAAATTTATCCACTAACTCAGGATTTTTCGTAACTGCCGTAATATTCCCGGTGAGCCCATCCAGCACGGTCTCTATAATCATCTCCAATGATTCACCAAAAAGCAGAACACCCGACGAGCGACCTCCCGATGTCCACTGCTTTCCGGCTACACTTAAAACTGATTCAATAATTTTAACTGCGAGTGCTCCTTCTGGATTGTTGTTCGAAATATCAAAGAGACGGCCTGGATTGGCCGCCGCATTTTGTGCTGCCACACCTGCAATAACGATCCATTCATCTGCAGAAAGAAGCAGGTTATCGTCGCTAGCCATGGCCTTTGCCATACCGGCAACAATATTCTGTACCTCGATACGATCAACACCAATCATTCCCGGTGTTTTAACCACTTGATTCAGCACTGTTCGAGCCATTTCCAGCAATTGTTCATCCTTAAATATACTGATGCTGCCTTTAGGCCTGCCCTTGTCATCCAGGTCTGTAAGTGCTGTATTCAAAGTGGAGGTAATTTGATCCATCACTGTAATCGCAACTTTTTCCCAGGGCTCATCCGGGTTGAGTCTGAGAAGTGCCGGGGCATTTTCTCCGACCACATCAACAACCATCGCCGCAAGTGAAGCACCGACAGGTCCTTTAAAACGCGGGTATGTACGGAGAGTCTTTGCAGTACCCTTTAACAGGTCTTGAAACAATTCATTTCGTGCTTCGCCATTGTCCTTTATGAATAATTCAGGTCTATCGACAGCTACCCCCAGCCCTGCCTGGTAGAGACCAATCAAACCCTGTTCGCCGAACACTTTTACTATTGAGTCCTCAGACGTAGTTATTTTGATTTCCTCAAACAAAGCTGATGTAACAGCGCCGAGTGCTGTATCATTCGCAAAATTTCTTCCTAAGTAACTCTCGGTGTTTTCCGCTAGAATTTTAAAGGCTGCTTCGGCTGAAGGACCAGCTAAAGCATCAACGATTTCACGATAGTTGAATTGGTCAACAAGATTATCTGGAAGTGCATCGACAATAGGCTTAGTCACACCAACAATAAGCTTAGCAACATCTTCATCATTAATTACCACTGAAACATTGTTCGTAATGGTTCCCAGGCCTGCACGGAGAAAAATACCTACCAATCGATCTGCAAAGTCCACTTTCGCGCCAAATCCCTTTACATCATCAGGAATCAAATCAGCCATGTTTTTGGCAAAGGCAACAACAAGCTTTTCACCTTTGCTGCCGACACCAAGAATTGACGGGTCAGAAGCAACAAACTCAAGACCGATGTCCGTAAGGGTTAACGCCATACGCACATAAGCGTTAGGGGGTTTACGTTCAGCGCGCCACTGCTCAATCATCCGCCCCCCGGCCAGCATTGTTGCCTCATGCTCAGCAGCATTGGCCTCGACACCCTCGCCTTGTAGTTGGATCTGGGCTTTATGTTTTAACATAAGCCCGCAGGCTGTGTCGTAAACTTCCGGAGGTTGATCGATTAACACTTCATTTTGGTCATCCCATAAAACTGAAAATTCCAGCTTACTTTTCGCCAGCTGCCGGTTTTCCATAAAAAACTCAAGTAGCTTGGACATATTTGAACCCTCTGGCAATTCTAAATTTGGCAGAAATACCGGACGGTCACGGGCATGTTCACTATATAGATCAGCTCCTGCTTGCGCGGCACGCAGCGTAGCCTGAACTCCGGCTATAATAAGTGCAATATTCATAAGATCTCCTTATTAAATAAGATTAAAGGCGCAAAGCGCGTGGACCAAGTAGTTTGTCAGTTTTATTATTCACGCCATCGATTACATGACGAGCTTTAATAACTTTTTTAAAAGCGGCTCTATGGTCTTCTACAGTCTCAGGCTGGTCTTCCTTAGCTCCTGAGTCATTACTATCTTTTTGTCCTTCTCCTTTTCTGGCAGATGGCCGCATCATCGCGCCTGCCAATCGAGTAATCGGCGTTAAGCGTTTAACAACGTCATACCAGAACGGACCTCCTAAACCAATCAGCAAACCCGTCATTAAAGTGCTAAATATCCAGAGAGCAACATTAGCCGATGTAATATTATCACCAAAGATTAAACCATTGTTCCAACCTATAGGCAATCCTATCTTTTGAGTTTCCCTTACAGTATCCTTCAACTCCTTAATATCATTTTTTAAGGCCTCTTGCGATTCATACGCTTGGCTAGTGTCTTGTGCCGCCCGGAGTTCATACACCGTCATGGCCTGCTCGGCATGAAGAGCAAGTTCTTGTGTAAGCGTTTCGTTTTTCTGCATGGCGTTGTATATATTTATGATATTAATATTAAGGGCAAAGGCCAGCAGGACAGATACTATCACATTAATCAAAGCCGAATATTTGCGAAAAAGCTGACTTGCCTGTGTACCATACTCCTCATAGCGCTCTGCGGCCTCATCGATAAGTACATCCACATCTTTATCCGCCCGCCTACCGATGCTCCGCCCGATATCCGTCTCTGCAAACCGTCGTATAAATTCCATTGTCGTGACCGTAGAATCACCACTTTTTAAAGTGATTTTATTGATAAAGGCAGTCACATCTTCAACAGCACTGCCTTTATTCATAAGGTTGGACATGTCCTGCTTCACCTCATTCTCATAAAACGAGGTCAGCATTTTATGGAGTCCTTTTTTTCGAATGCGGATGGTTCTATGGACAATCTCTACTACCATTGAAGCCATTGTTGAAAATAAAAGCATGCTTACAGCAAGGGCAAGTACAATTTCTAATATTTCCATAATTTTATCCCCCTCTGTTGTATTTATTTATTAATGCTGCGGTTCATTAACAAACAAGAAAAGTCGCCCGATTTCCCCGTTCAAGTCCAAGACCTTTTCATCAATCCTTCTTAACATTAATTACATTTGTTTACTTTGTTGTTCTAAATATGAGCGTGTGAGAAGTGACAGAGCCTCTGTCTTAATACTGCACTTGTCCCGTGTGTGCAAAATCATCATATTACAATTTATCTTTTTTGGTTTGCTTTTTATATATCATCGATTGGCGTCAAAGTCAATAATAAAATGTGATGTTACTTACCCCGATGGGCCATTAAGTGCAAGTACAATTTCTAATATTTTCATAATTTTCATCCCTCTGTTGTCTCTGGGGTCAGACCCCACGGATTACTCTGATATGAAACGAACTCTTTGATCCATTTTGGTAACTCCTTCCCAGGGCATAGACACCGCCTCTTTACCTAAATTATAGGCAAAAAGTGTTACCCATGTATCTAGAAGCTTGTGTTACCTATGTACTCGTTCGTTCATTAATTTACAGTATTTCTATTATTCCACTCTGGATAGCCACTGATCCATCACTAATCATCATGTTACCGTAAACTGTAGTTATGTTTGCATTGCTTGAATAGTCGCAAGCAAATCCACCATTAAGCGTTATAGATATATTTCGATCAATGTTCAGGTCTTTGGGAAGTATTATTGACCGGCTTTGAATAGTGTCTCCGTTCACTGCTGTATCATAGGCGTCCTGCAACGTATAAAAAGGTGCTGCTGCAATCGTAACAGGTAGATTCGAACATACCCATGCGTCGGAATACATAAATGGATATTCGTCGGAATCGCCGGAACATGTACCGGAAGGGTGAGGAATTAATGTGTCACCGATGTTATCACCGGCAATACTGTGCTTGTCTGTACCGCTGCCGTCATCATCACCGGAATAGTCAGACCAGTAATTGCCTTCCAATGTATCATGGTTGTATAGGTTGCATGTATCCGGGGCTTGAACTGCATTGCCTATTATTCTGTTGTAGTAAAAATAATTATTGCCTTCGATCCCAACACCGTTCGATATGATTGTATTGCCTTCAAAAATATCATCATCCGCATATATCGTCCGGATACCTATCGGATTGTCTGATATATAATTGTTAAAAATGGTATTCCCCCACCCAAAATGCCTGTTTATACCAACGCTTTTATTTGAAGTAATAGTATTATCTTCAACCACGTAGAAAAACTCCCAAGTCGGATCTGTATCCTTTATATTAATCCCTATATTATTGCCTGTTATAATATTATTCCGGAGGGATCCCCCCTTACCATAAGTTGAGCAATACACTCGAATACCGGCACAGGATTGAGGGGCATAGTTCCAACTAGAAGGGTTGTTTTCTGAGGGTACGGCATTGTTACAAGGGGGACCACCGGTTGCACCTGTTATGGTGAAGCCGATTACTGAAGGAGAACCGTCATTTTCCCATGGAGCTCCCATACACCCTAAATAAAAAGTGTTTTGATCTGGATCAACTGCTTTCACAATCGTATCTGTTGGATTCTGAGAATAAGATTCTATTGTAATATCACACGTATATTTACTCTTGTACGCATGTACATTTTCATAATATGTTCCGGGACAGACTTTTACTGTGTCTCCGCCCCCAGAGGCATCTACTGCAGACTGTATAGTTGTTTTGTAATATGCAGGCTCATTCGGTGTAGAGGTAGTACAGGGTGACTCACTTGGAAGATATACAATATATGTTGCGGAGAATGCTGCACTAACATTCCCCAGCAATACTATCACGAGAAATAAATACTTCAATGAAAATAATACTATTTTATTCTCCTTCATTATACCTCCTTGACTCATAAAAGAATTTTGGAATGATGATCAATTTACCTATGTGATATAGCTTATTTATATGTATAACGATATCTATACTATGCAAATCGGGTAGCAGCTTCAGCCCGTCCCTTGATAGAAAATTATATACTTCCCTGAAGGTAGATGTACAGAAAATAATATAAAAGGAGGGGAGATATGAAAAGAAGGAAGAAGCCAGTAAGTTT
>PIVU01000260.1 GCA_003354025.1 Nitrospirota bacterium | reverse complement strand
TTCGGGTGTATGGAGAATACAGGGGTGCTCATCAACTCTCCAACAGTCGTATCCTTTGAAGACTTTCCTCTCAGGATTACTTTACGGGCATAATCCCGCTCTGAAAAAATACCGACAAGCTTTTCCCCGTCAATGACCAGCAAAGCTCCGATGTTCTTTTCAGCCATTATATCAAGCGCGACATAGGCAATCTCCCGTGAAGGGACTGAATAGATATAACTGCCCTTTTTTTTAAGGACATCTCTGACTCTAATCATGCACGAACCTCCACAGTACAGTACCTTAAGTCTTCTGCAGTCAACACAGGTACTGCTTATAATTAAATGCTATATGATTTAAGTCGGAAGTGCAAGGGTGAAACCGTTGTGCATCGAAGGCAGTTTGTAATTCGTAATTAATAATTAGTAATTGCCCTTACCCCGTGCCGCCAATAATTCTTTTGGATTTGAGGTTTTCCTGGTCTCGTGCGGATTCCAGGTAGGTCCTCACCAGCTCTATCACGGACTGGTAACTCTCAAAATTTGATGAAAGTTCCGTAAAGAGTTCTTTATCAGTAAACTCCGCAGCAATCCTGTATGAACGTTGACCCTGGAGCAAATAGTGGTCCAGCAGGCTTGCCCCCGGCACAACAATATTTCCCAGTACAAATTCCTTACCCCTCCTGTTGCAAAGGGCGGTTGGAAACATTCCGAGCATAAAGAGAGTGTAGTCACCAATATGTTTATGTACCTGGAATTCCCGGTCAAAACTCTGCGCATTCATCAGCACGCTTCCCTCTGCAAGCATATCAGCAATATCATCAAGCCCGTTTCCCTCAGCATCACGGATTTTAAAAAGGTTGGCTGCATTAATAAATTCACATAGGATCTGCTCTTCAATATAGTATGCGACTTCCGTCTTTTCAACAGTATTAAGTTGAAACCCGTATTCAATCGCATTTCTGAAAAGCTTTCTTAAGGGGTGTTGCGTATCAATTTCAGTTTTTTTCATCATAATACGTACCTCCTTATTCTCTTACTTATCTTTTCGAGCAATTTCATTTAAACCTTGAGCCTCTCCAATAAAGTATACATCCTAAATATGTTGTAATATAAGGATTATGCTGATTGGAACGAGAATTGTATTTCCTGAAGAAGTTGGTCAATGGGATGCGGAGTTATTACAGATTTCAGTTTACAGAAATATGGACAATAACCTGAAGATCATGAGAGACAGTGTTCGTGCGTGCAAAGATGCAGACATTAATTACGTTATTCATCCCGTTGGCTACTCCATATTAGAGAAGAACGATTTCAGGGTACTGGTTGAAATTGCGGAGCTGGCAGATCTTGCACTAATTCTTCATGATGAACGGTCAATTGAAGGTGAAAGACTGCAGGGTCATAATTCTACATTGTTCAGACAATCCGTCAAAGAACTGGGAGCCATCACTCACCTGTCATTCGAAAACGCTGTTAATACCGAAGATGTCCGGTGGTTCTGGGACAATTACGCAGAGTCTGTGACAATAGATATCGGTCATATCGAAGTAGCGGGTATTAATTCAGTGGACTTCATCAAATCTCTTGACAGCACAACAGTTAACAAAGTGGAATTTGCACACATGCATAGAAACAACGGACTACACGGCGGGATTACAGACCACTGGCCCTTAAGCAGGGACTGCCGGGAATTGAATGCCCTTGAGGTTCTTGCCCGAAGAAAATCAACATTCAATGTACTTCTTGAACTCAATGAAACTGATAAAATCGGGGAAAGCCTGAAAATTCTAGGAGAAGTCAGAAACCGGTTCTAGAAAGTTTGCTTATGATACCTCTTCGCAACGCTCTCTGTTCCTCTGAAATGTATAACCTGACAGAGACTCTACTGAACAAGTTTCCTTTTATATTCCCTGACATCTAACGTACCGGATTTATTTTTAAAAATGTAAAACGTTTTTGAAATACCCTGCCTCCCCCTGGAACCAATTTCAAACGTAACAGGGTAACATTTGCAATCCCCGGAATATTCCCCCCTTTGTATCACTCTGGCTTCAACTTCTCGACCGCCCCTTGAGAAGAGGTAAAAGCTCTTAACCAGCTTAACAGCTTCACCATCGGAAAATGAATCAGAAACAGTGCAGCCCGAATATAGCAGCAGAACACTTACTAATAGCGCGACACATACCGGCAGCAACCTTTTCCCGCCACTCATACTCTTCATACAGTACCGGCCGGCATTTAATTTCTCCAAAGGCTTTAGATCATATGCATTCAAGTTTGTCATTGAAATAATACAGATCAAGTCATATAGTTCATAGCAATCACCACTTATTATACATCTTATATTTACATTAAGTATCAACGAGATACATACTGTCAACATATTTAGTGACCCGATCTAAAAAGAGGTGTTTGACAAATCCCAAAATCGAGTTATAATCAAATTAAGAAGACATAAATATTTGCGGTACCCTGTGGCAGATTAAGCCTGAGAACTAAGCAAATATGCAAGGGAGCGGGAGTTAGATGTGGTGAGCAGGCCTCCGAAGGAAGGAGGAAGCCTAAAGCATTTATCAAAGCACCCATTTAAAAAAAACTCAGGGTTTAACTTTAAGCGGGTATCGCACAATTTTAATAGAGCCATCCACTGGCAGTATCGTCACGCTGTACTAAGACCGTGGCTATGTTGGACGTGCCGAGGGTTAGGTTGTCCAAAGAAGCAGGCTGGAGGATGACTCTATTTTTATGTTCGGCCTTTCCATAAAACTGGACATGCCTTCTTAATGTTCCTGCTATCTATTCAACACCCTGAAAATACCATGGAGATTACATCAATAATAAAAGATTCTCTACATACTCTATGAATTGAGGCGGAGGATCCAGGAGTTCAACACCGATGCCGTAGTTGCCCTCCTCCATATTTACAAGACGGTTAACCTTTACAGGGATACGGGCCATCTCGTTTTCAAGAGGAATCGTCAGATTAAACTGTCTGTCGTCGGGCAAACACATTTCATTTGTTTTAATAAACATCCCAATTTCTGAAATATTTGTTACTATGCCGGAATATACTTTGTCAGAGCAGTAGAACCTAACATTAATTCGAATGGGAATTCTTAAGCTTGCTCTTCTTGCCATTTCAAGGTCCCCCTTCCCAGTACTTGTTATCTTCAATTTATACTATTTGAATATCACTAATAACCCAGTCTGTCAACTTTATTTATCACTCAATGCAGTTATCAATAAACATGTTATAATTCCGGATGTCAGCAGACAAGAGCAGTTGCGGTCCAAACCTTAACATACTGGTACTGGAACCATTTTATGGTGGATCACACAAATCTTTTCTCACCAGACTAAAAACTCTCCCGTTTCATTTTGACTTCCTCACCCTGCCCGCTCGAAACTGGAAATGGAGCATGAGACTTGCAGCTCCGCTTTTCGCTAAAACACTTAAGGAAAACGGCAGGAGATACGACCGCATTCTCTGCTCACCTTATCTGGATACTGCAGCTTTTCGAGGCCTGGCACCATCATGGACACGAGAAGTCCAGCTACTGACCTATTTCCATGAAAATCAATTCGCTTATCCTGTAAGAAGAGAGGACAGGAGAGATGCCCACTTTGGGCTCACCAATGTGACAACCGCCCTGGCCTCGGACAGCCTGGCTTTCAACTCCCATTACAACCTGAATTCTTTCCTGAATGGGATGGACAATATCCTGAGGCACTCCACTGACATTAAGCTTCATGACGCCAGGGAGCAAATACGTTTAAAGTCAATAATACTGCCGCCTGGCATCGACTTTTCAAATATCGATTCTGCTGAAAAACCATTGCAGGACGGCCCGCCGGTTATACTGTGGAACCACCGCTGGGAACACGATAAAAACCCTGAACTGTTTTTCAAAACTCTGTTTAAACTTGATGAAGAGGGAATCGATTTCAGACTTATAGTACTGGGGCAGTCCTTTGAAAACAGTCCTTCTGTTTTTGATGAAGCTAAAAGAAAACTATCCCGAAAAATAATTCATTTCGGGTATG
>PIVU01000259.1 GCA_003354025.1 Nitrospirota bacterium | reverse complement strand
GCCTGCTTCAAAAGTATACTGGTCTACGTTTGTCGAACGTCTGAAGTTCTTGCCTGCTCCTACATAATAACTCTTCTGATTAAATCTTATAGAAGCAATGGTTTCGGACATTTTGCCGTCATGGACATCATATGATGCATTCATGCTTATATTAAAATTCTTAATTGAAAAAATGGCCTCTGCTAGCAGGGGAGAAAAATTCTTCTCGATATTTAGAAGACTGTAGCTTTGGGAAAGTCTGAACCTGGTTTCCAAATTATACTTGTCCAATCCTGACAGTCTGTTTGTCAATGCGTAATTAATACTGCTGGTCTGATTAATGGAGTCTATTGAGTCAAAAAAAGGTATATCATCCTGGTTGACTGAAGGAATGTGTTCATATTCAATAGACGGTTCAATAATATGAATAAAGTTGTCATACTTTTTTAGTAATTTAGTTGTTAATGTTGTGCTCGATTCAAATAGTAACCGCGCTTCGTTTTTTGAAGGCGATGACAGAAGGTACGATGTTTCCCTTAGCCCGATCCGCTGTGTTATATTGAATAGCCGTCCATAGCTAAAGTAAAAGTTGGGGTTGAGATCAAAGCGAAATCCTTCTTGTCCAGTGTCTCGGACGAAGTTATTTCCTTTAACTGATAGATTAAAAGAAAAGTAGTTTTTTGATTGTGTGTTAAGAATTAAGGCAATTTCAGGAAAACTCTGAGGTATGGCTTCAGAGCTGCCTTCCAGGCTCTGTCTGCCCTGTATCAGGCCATAGGCCCTTCCTCCGCTAAATGGTTTTGATACATGCAGGTTGGATTCCAGGTATTTCTGGAGTCTTTCTTCCGATGAAAAACCAAACGGGTCTGTTGTCCAGGAGTCAAGTCCAAAACGCTTAGACGAGGTTGAATCCATTGTTTCGTAGTAATCTCGATGGCTTACCGTGTGTATTTTTAGATAGGCCGAAACGTTATTTGAAAAAACCTTATTATGGTAAGTTTTTAGCTCCAGGAGGTTTCTGTCCGGGTTTTTGTCTTTCACATGATATAACCAGATTTCACCGTTTGCATCGGGTGAAGATATGTATCTGTAGTCTACTCCCTGGGCCACCCCTTTTTCCCCGTAGTAATCAAGGTAGAAAGTTGCATCCTGGTTGTCTTTTATTTTCCAGAACAACCCCTGTTTAAAGTAGGAACCACGAGTGTTGCTGTATCCGAATACCGGGAAAAGTAAACCAGAATGTCTTTCGCGATTAAGGTAGGCCAGAAAATAAGGAGTATAAAGTACAGGAATATTGCTAGCTTTCAGTGCTCCGCTCCATCCCCTGATTGTCTCATGCTGGTCAATGGTAATATCTTTGGCGAATACCTGCCACGCAGGTCTATCAGCATCACATGAAGTGAGCGATGCTCTATCAATTAGAAATGTTTTGTCAGATACCTTGTCAATTATGTTGCCCCTGATATGGATATTCTGTTCTTTATAGAAAATATGTCCTTTTTGCATGGACCCTTTTTTAGTTTTAATATTAAGCTCAATTTTCTCAGCAGTGATAATGGCGTCGTCATCTTCAAATATTACATTGCCTGATGCCACTGCTATGTTTGTATTTCTGTCAAAGTGAATTGAATCCCCTCTTAATGTGGCGCCGTCAAGGTTTAGCTTTACCATGCCCTCGGCGATGTAAACATCTTTCTGTGATATGTATTCCATATGTTCCGCAGATATGCTGATGTCTTTTTCGGCAGATAATGAATTAACAGGAAGCAGTGCTAATAATAAAAAAAGGATAACCATAGCTACCTGTCCATAATCTCTTCTGTAGGATGCTCTTTTCAATTTATGAATTCCCTGTATAACTTATTCCCGTAACTTTGATAGTACTGCTTTATGCCCGAGGACTTCCTTTGCCTCGCCTGTAGTATAGAAAGATCCGGTTATGAGTATAATGCTGTTATCTGTGCATTGCTTTCTTGCTATTTCTATTGCTTCCAAAACTGAAGATGAATTGACTGTTTTAACAGGAGCACCCTTTGCTTCAGAACGATGAATTGTCGATATAATGCTACTTAGTTTATCAGATGATGCAGCCCTTTCATATTGTGCTTTTGTAAGAATTATGGAATCGGCAATGTTAACCAGGGGCTCTATGGTTTCTTTTATATCTTTGTCACTCATAACACCGGTTATAAGGATTATTTTTTTCTCAGGGAATATATCCATTAATGAAGCTGCCAGAGATTTTGATGCATCTGGATTGTGGGCACCGTCCAGTATGATGGGGGGTGATTGTGAAATCCATTCAAGCCTTCCTTCCAGCACTACGTTTTTTAGTCCCTTTACTACGGCTTCTTCTGACACTGATAATCCGCCTTCTTTGAGCACTTCACAGGTCCTTATGGCTGTGCAGGCATTATCGAGTTGATGTTTTCCAGTCAGTGGGACTGATAAATCCCTGTACCGGTGCATTCCGGAGTAATCCATTGTAATTTGCATATCATTCATGTTCTTCAGGCAGCCGCTGAAATCTCTTTGATAAATGTGGACGGGAGCATTTAAGCTTTCTGCGATTTCAGACAGTTGATTTATAACTGCCTGATTACTGGAAGCTGTGATTAGTGGGACGCCCTGCTTGATTATCCCTGCTTTTTCAAAGGTTATGTCCGATATGGTATTACCTAGAAATTCGCAGTGGTCAAGGCTTATGTTAGTAATGACGGTTGCTTCAGGCCGGACAATATTGGTTGAGTCAAGTCTGCCGCCCAGTCCAGTTTCAATGACGGCCCAGTCAACGTCGTGAACAGCGAAATAATGAAATGCCATAGAAGTAACGAATTCAAAAAAAGTCGGATTTAAATCAGTACCGTCAACAAGCTTGCGAACTTCTGCTGCCAGGTTTATGACATCATTTTCAGATATTTTTAGGCCGTTTATTCGTATGCGTTCGGTAAAACTGACAAGATGAGGGGAAGTGAAAAGCCCGGTTTTAAAACCGCTCTCGTTTAATATCGACGCTATCATTGATGCAGTTGAACCCTTACCGTTGGTCCCTGCAATATGTATGCATCGGAAAGCCTTATGTGGTTCTCCGAGGAGTTTCATTAATTCTACCGTATTGGAAAGGCCCAGTTTTATCCCGTGCTTTTGGAGACTATAAAGGTAATTTACGGTATGGTCGTACTTCTCAAAATCTTTTGTCATTGAATAAAGAAGGTTAAGGTACTAAATGCTGTCCTGGATTGAACCGCGGCCGGCGGTTGTCAGGGATATAAGTTTCGATACGGTTTCTTTAAGCTCTTTTCTGCTTATGATCATGTCCAGCATTCCATGTTCAAGTAGAAATTCCGCAGTTTGAAAATCGTCGGGCAGCTTTTGTTTTATCGTCTGTTCAATCACTCTTGGCCCGGCAAAGCCGATCAAACTTTTAGGCTCTGCGATAATTATGTCGCCCAGCATGGCGAAACTCGCTGATACTCCTCCGAAAGTCGGGTCTGCAAGTATGGATATAAAGGGGAGTCCTGTTTTTTTGAACCTGGCTACTGCTGCTGATGTCTTTGCCATTTGCATTAGAGAGATTATACCTTCGTGCATTCTGGCGCCGCCTGATGATGCTACAGATATTAGCGGCAGCTTTTGATCAATAGCTTTTTCCGCTCCTATTACGAACTTTTCACCTACTACAGATCCCATGCTGCCGCCCATGAATGCAAAATCAAGGACTACAATAATAACGGGTTTGTCGTCAATGAATGCAGTACCAACAGCAGCAGCGTCATTACTGTTAGATTTCTTTTGTGATTCCTTGAGTCGGTCTTTATAGAGGACCTGGTCTTTAAAATTCAGGGGGTCCTTCGAAGCCAGGTCCTGTCCGATTTCTTCAAAGCTGTCACTGTCAGTGAGAAGAGATATGCGCTCTTTTGCGGAGATTCTAAAGTGATAGTTGCACTTGGGGAATACCTTCAGATTACGGTCTACCTCCTGCCTGTATATTATCTCTTTGCAGGAGTTGCACTTTACCCAGAGGCCTTCAGGTACTTTAACTTTCTTATTGGCGATATCTTTATTTTTTTTA
>PIVU01000258.1 GCA_003354025.1 Nitrospirota bacterium | reverse complement strand
GAATAAATAGGGTAATGAGAGGAACGAAGGGAACTGAAACATCTAAGTACCTTCAGGAAAAGAAAGAAAAATCGATTTCCCCAGTAGCGGCGAGCGAAAAGGAAAGAGCCTAAACTGGCCATATGTGATAGCCCTTATGTGTTGTATGGTCAGGGTCGAGGGAATTACAATGAACAAGATAAGGATTGTTCAAAAAAGCGTATATTTTTAATCGAATAAGCAGGAAAGCTTAACTATAAAGGGTGATAGTCCCGTAGGTGAAAGAAATATAAGTTTTTTTAGTGATCTCCCGAGTAATTCCGGTCACGTGAAAACCGGTGTGAATTAAGGAGGACCACCTCCTAAGGCTAAATACTTTTGGTGACCGATAGTGGACAAGTAGCGTGAGTGAAAGATGAAAAGAACCCCTTTTAGGGGAGTGAAATAGAACCTGAAACCATGTACTTACAAGCGGTGGAAGCACAATGTTAATTGAATTTATTCTTTTAACTCGTGTGACCGCGTGCCTTTTGCATAATGAACCGGCGAGTTGCTGTTTGTTGCAGGTTAAGCCTTTAAAGGGTGAAGCCAAAGCGAAAGCGAGTGCTAACTGCGCGAATAAATGTAGCAAGTAGCAGACCCGAAACCGAGTGATCTACCCTTGGTCAGGATGAAGTTCCGGTAAAACGGAATGGAGGTCCGAACGCGTTTACGTTGAAAAGTGATGCGATGAACTGAGGGGAGGAGTAAAAGTCTAATCAAACTCGGAGATAGCTGGTTCTCCCCGAAATAGCTTTAGGGCTAGCCTTATGTAACCGTGCAGTGGGGGTAGAGATACTGATTGAGTCTTGGGGCCCACCAGGCTACCGAACACAATCAAACTCCGAATACTACTGCATTTGACATAGGAGTCAGACTATGGGGGATAAGCTCCGTAGTCGAAAGGGAAACAGCCCAGATCATTAGTTAAGGTCCCTAAAATGAGCTAAGTGATAAAGGAAGTGAAAGTGCTAAGACAGCTAGGATGTTGGCTTAGAAGCAGCAACCATTTAAAAAGTGCGTAATAGCTTACTAGCCGAGTACTTTTGTGCCGAAAATTAGCGGGACTAAAGCTCATTACCGAAACTATGAATCTTGATATTAGTATTAAGGTGGTAGGGGAGCGTTCTATGTTAGGTTGAAGCCTTACTTGAAAGAGAGGTGGACGAAATAGAAGTGAGAATGCCGGTATAAGTAGCGATAATGTAAGTGAGAATCTTATTCACCGAAAGCCTAAGGTTTCCTGGGGAAGGCAAATCCGCCCAGGGTTAGCCGGCACCTAAGTCGAGGCCGAAAGGCGTAGACGATGGACAACAGGTTAATATTCCTGTGCTGCTATCTTGACGTTTGAGCTTGGGATGACGGGGACACAAAGATTAGCAAACCTAGTAGACATGGTTTGTTCAAGCTGGAGATACCGCTCTAGGCAAATCCGGAGCAATATGGTATCGAAGGTGAGTACGTTGGCTCTTGGCCTAGAAGTAATTGGAGTGTCCTCCAAGAAATAATCTCGTTAGCGAGTTAATTTGGCAACCGTACTAAAACTGACACAGGTAGGCAGGGAGAGAATCCCAAGGTGCTCGAGAGAACCCTCGTTAAGGAATTCGGCAAAGATACTCCGTAACTTCGGGATAAGGAGTGCCTTTTTAACTTCGGTTAAAAAGGTCGCAGTGAAGAAGGTTTGGGCGACTGTTTACTAAAAACACAGGTCTCTGCTAAAATGTATAATTGACGTATAGAGACTGACACGTGCTCGATGCCAGAAAGTTAAGGGGATAGGTTATTTCCTTCGGGAGAGAAGCTTGGAACTGAAGCTCTGGTGAATGGCGGCTCTAACTATGAGAGTCCTAAGGTAGCGAAGTTCCTTGTCGGGTAATTTCCGACGCGCATGAATCGTGTAACGACCTAAACGCTGTCTCAACGAGGGGCTCGGCGAAATTGTAGTTGTGGTGAAGATGCCACATACCCGCGGAAAGACGGAAAGACCCCGTGAACCTTTACTGTAGCTTATTATTGAATTTTGATGCAGTATGTGTAGGATAGGTGGGAGACTGTGAAGTCCCGACGTAAGTTTGGATGGAGTCAATGGTGAAATACCACTCTTATTATGTTAAAATTCTAATGGAATTCCGTGAATCCGGGTTCTTGACAGTGGTAAGTGGGCAGTTTGACTGGGGCGGTCTCCTCCGAAAATGTAACGGAGGAGTCCAAAGGCTTCCTCAATACGGTTGGCAACCGTATGTAGAGTGTAAAGGCATAAGGAAGCTTGACTGCGAGACCTATAAGTCGAGCAGGTGTGAAAGCAGGGCTTAGTGATCCGGCGGTTTCTGAGTGGAAAGGCCGTCGCTCAACAGATAAAAGGTACTCCGGGGATAACAGGCTGATCTCCCCCGAGCGTTCATAGCGGCGGGGAGGTTTGGCACCTCGATGTCGGCTCATCGCATCCTGGGGCTGTAGAAGGTCCCAAGGGTTCTGGAGTTCACAGATTAAAGCGGTACGCGAGCTGGGTTTAGACCGTCGTGAGACAGGTCGGTCCCTATCTTCCGTGGGCGTACGATATTTGAGAAAATCTGCCTCTAGTACGAGAGGATCGAGGTGGACGAACCTATGGTGAATCAGTTGTTGTGCTAACAGCATGGCTGAGTAGCTAAGTTCGGAAAGGATAAACGCTGAAAGCATATAAGCGTGAAGCCTATTTTAAGATGAGATATCGTTCTCTAAGCAATTAGAGGGAAGACATCTTAAAGATTATGAGATTGATAGGCCAGATGTGTAAGTCCGGTAACGGATTTAGCTAACTGGTACTAATTTGTCGAAAAGCTTGATCACCCTTTTTTAATTATTTTTCATTGCTAAATTGCGAGAATTTCCCCAGTGACAACAGTAGAAAGAAAAAACCCGTTCCCATTCCGAACACGGTAGTTAAGATTTTTACGCCGATGGTACTATCCAACGATGGGAGAGTAGGTATTGCTGGGGGCTTAAATAACCCATCCCATTAGATCTTGGGATGGGTTTTTTTTTACTTGAACAGCTGGAATATGCTAATACTAGTTGTATATTCCTTTAATTTATATAGAATGGATCTTTTTATTAACTTCTATTAGAATTATTAAGTTTGTTTATGAACGAAGTTGAGAAGATTTTTAGAGATTACGTACAATCAAAAGGGTTAAAGTTTACGCCTGAGAGACAAATCATATTAAATCACGTTTTCGAGTGCCACGGACACTTTGAGGCTGAAGAGTTGTTGATTGATATGAGGAAAAATAACAAAAGAGTCTCAAAAGCAACTATTTATAGGACTCTTGCACTATTAGTTAATAGTGGATTGCTTAGAGAAGTCATTTTCGGTGAAAAACATGCGCATTATGAGCATATATATGGCCATGAGCATCATGAACATCTGGTTTGTATTGGATGTGGCAAGATAATAGAGTTTACTGATAAAAGAATTGAGGAATTTCAGAAAGAGGTATGTATCGAGAATAAGTTTAAAGCTGAGTCTCATAAATTTCAGATTATGGGATATTGTGAAGATTGCAAAGCAGTATAATTAACTTTATTTGAGAGGGATTTGTTATGGCGCGTGTTTGCGAAATATGTGGTAAAAAAACGGCTGTAGGACATAAACTGGAGCGTAGAGGTTTGCCAAAGAAAAAGGGCGGAGTCGGCCTAAAGATAACTGGTAAAACAAAGAGAAAATTTAAGCCGAATATTCAAACTATGAGAGCAAATATTAATGGAAGTATTAAAAGAATCAAGATCTGCACTAGATGTATGAATGCCGGTAAAGTTGTTAAAGTTGTATAGCAATTCGTAAAAGATAATTTCAATTTTCTTTGTCAGATTGCAATGGATATTGATATAAAACAGATTGAACAAATAGCTAATCTTTCCAGGATTAAGCTTACAGATGATGAAAAAGATATTTTTCGAGAACAGTTAACCGATATTTTAGGTTATATCGAGAAATTGAATGAACTAGACACAGATGATGTCCAGCCAATGGCACACGCAACATCCATAAAAAA
>PIVU01000257.1 GCA_003354025.1 Nitrospirota bacterium | reverse complement strand
CAAAACAGAATTATCGTGACAGTACCAGCATGGGTTTCCCGGGAAATCCGCTGCAGGATTGCCTGAATAGGGATAATCACCTGAAGCAGCAGTTCTTCCATGGCCCGTATCATTAAACTCGTTCATGTCTATCTTTGCCTGTGTATCATTAAATACCGTAAAGTCATCAACATCAGAACCGGTCGTTCCATGACACTCACGGCAGATAACTTCAGAGCCTACTGAATCTCCCCACTGGGGGTCAGCGCCGCTGTGGCATGCTGTGTTTGAACATTTCTTATAATTCGGCCTGGAGTCATACGAGCCCCCGTCCTTAAAATATACATCCTTCGTTTTGTTAACATGATATGCCGGATTCACATGACCATACTCAAACATGCTCCCGGCAGGTATGCCGTCTTCATGACAGCCCGCGCTTCTGCAACCTTCACCAAGGATCGTATTCATATGGCATTCGTCGCAGGTAAAATCGGTGAGTATGTGCCTTACGTGAGTATTTGATTTCGGCAGACCAGGTCCTTCATTCGAATACATAGGCATTGCTGACCGCCACTCCTTGCCCGCGGGCCATCCTGTTATGTCAGTGTGGCACTCAGTACAGTCGCCATCATGCCCGTGACACGCGTTGCAGCCCCTGGGATCACCATCCCATGGATAAGCTTTGATCTCGGGGTCAACAGTCGTACCGTCTGTATGGCAGTAAACGTTATCGCATACCTGGGTATCAGGATCAAAAGAGGGGTCAGGCCCGGCAAATAAATACCACTTTGACCGTACAGCAACATCTTTGACCTCATTAGTGTGCTTTGAATAATCGGAAATATTATTTGACGCATCGATTGTATCACTATGACAGTTGTAGCAATCATACTCTCTAATCCACTTTTTGGATGACAGTCTTTTGTGACCGTTTGAACTCATTGTGAGGTCTGTATAGCAGCCTGTTGCTGCATCCCATTGGCCTCCGTTGTTTTCACATGATGTCTGGTCAGGGAATGTGCATGATTCAACATCACTGTCCCATGTACCTCCTATACTCACACAGTTTGCGCTAGTATCATCAGTAATCCTGCCGTTGTGACAGGAAAAACATTCCATTGTGTCAGGTACATCCCATTCAACATTTTTATTTGGAGGACCGCCGACTGCGTCACTGTGGCAGTATGTGCTTGTACACGACTTTACACCACTGTCATAAGAGCCGCCTGCGGCAAAGATAATATCCTTCACATTATTGACGTGATAGGACTGATTATTTATGGTATCGCTGTTAGTTGCTGTTTCGCTGTGACATTTTTCGCAATGTATGGCGTGCCCTGCCGCATCAGTGTGTTTGGGATGCCTTGCACTCAAGCTGCTTGCTGACCCTCCTGTATCATGACAGGACGAGCAGGTAACAGTACCGTCCCAGGCTGGTGTCTTATATAAGTTAACGCTGTCAAAAGGGGCCGCATTACTATGGCAGTATATGTTGTCACAGGTCAGACTCCCTGTGTTTGTTACAGTTGTATCAGCATCGTTGGTGTCATAGTTTACCGTTGTCTGCCCGTCATAGAATCCCCCTAAATATGTCCCGTTAAAAAGCCAGAAACTCATCGTAACATCCTGGGGAGCACCGTCATTATGAGTAGGACCCGAGCCTATACTGTTGTAGTGACAGTTTGCGCACAGGTATGCCTTTACATTAACATGCTTGTTGTGAGCACCGGCAGTCACCGATCCGGTTGTCCCGGGATTATTGACCAGCGCATCAGGGCCGCCGGTCGCAACATCCAGCACAGGCGGGTATCCATGACAACCGTCACAGCCCCTTCCCTTAAACCCGTCCTCATGCCAGTGACAGTCTACGCAACGGGCGCCGACGTTGTGTCCCGGAGCAGGTTCGTTTCCGTCATTCCTCCAGTGAATTGTCTTTGTATGACATGTTTCACAAATGCCGTCACGGACTGAATCTCCGTCAGAAAAAGAATGGTCTCCCCTGTCGCTGAAAAATTTTACATTCTTATCACCGCTGTTGGGAGTTGCAATTAAATTCTTTACTAGCTGACCATACACTATTGCAAAGGTGTCCCCGACAGATACCTTGGCCAGATTAATCTGACCTTTGATGGTCATTGTGTCGGAAGTATTTCCGGTAATTAAGTAGTTATAATTAAAGCTGGTGGCTTTAGGGAAAAGCACCTTCCCTTTATATTCATCAATCGGCCAGTTGGCTCCATCTTCGGTCAGCGTAGTAGCATTGATGGATGACACTGTTCCACTATATAAATAACTTTGGCTTCCATATTTTCTGATCTGTCTCTGCTGATGAGGATGATGACAGACTCTGCATTCCATTGACCAGCCGGGCTCACCATCATTGTCAGAGTCACCGTATTTGTCAGTGGTGTTCAAACTTGAATGGGTCTTCATATAGGGCGCCTTGATATTATTGTGGCAGCTCCAGCACAGTACATTATATTGAGTATCATCAATATCCAGCGGATCATGACTTGTCCACGGAGGAAGATGTGAAGGTTCATCAGCATAAACATAATGGCAGGAATCACATCCTATGGCGTTAACATCTCTGTGAGGGTAATCAAGGGCGAGAGCCGGCATTGCTACCATGCTTAACATGCCTGCCAGAATAATCAGCTTTATCATTAGATTATTACGCATAATTACATATTCTATTAATTTAAAGAGCCTTCTTTAACAAACGGCAAAATAAATAATATCTTAATTGTCTACTTTAATTATTGGTCAGCACCAACTCACTGGTAAAAGAGCATTGCATGATCTCTACATGAAAAGACCTGCAGCAATAATGAGGTAATGTTTTCAATGAATATGAATATGTAAGGGACGCCGAGGATCCGGATACTTGCTTGAGTAATCTTACTCTCAATTCAACCTTCCGCCTTACCATAAACGCCTCCTGTTGTAGATAAAGCAAGAAAGGTACCACGGAAAAATATCTTTTCTAATGTGATACTAATCACATATAAAACAAGGCGTTTTCATTGAAAACACCTAATTTGATCTATTTCATGAAATAAGCGGGAAAATGAGCATATAACTCAAACCATGAGGGATTTTCCCCAATGAAAATATAACAAGCCTAAGGGAATTCGACTATTTTTTCTTCTTTGCCAGCGTTTCAAGCATTGCCTTAGCTTTCTGCCCCTCTCTCAACTTGGGAAACAGTTCAGCTGCAATCTCGTAGGCCTTTTTTGCCTCAACAATATTGTCCAGATAAAAATTAGCCTCCCCATACATGAACATCAGAGAAGCCCTCGGGTGTTTATCGGTTTCAATATATTGTTTATAATTGGGCGTACACAACTCGAGCAGTTTATTCCACTCCGCATTTCTGTACAGCCCTTTCCCAAGTGTATCCTCAATAATCGCTCTCAGGATAGATTCAGGATACTTGCCGACAAATTCTTTATGAAGCAAATACGCCCTCTCGATTCTAGGCGGATCATAATCTTTCAAATTCAGTTCTATCAGTTTCCAGTAGCTCTCCTGGGCAAGAGGGACGCCGGGATATTCATTAATTAATCTTTCATAAAGCTCTTCAACCTCCGGCAAAATAGATTGTCTGTCATCAGTAGACTCAACTAAATCCAGTATCTCCGCAAATATATTCAGAGACTTATTCTCTTTCTGCCTTGTTGGGGGGACTTCTTTTTTCGTTTCTTCTACAGGTTTAATTTCCTCAGCTTTTGGAGGCGCCGGTGCTGTTGGAGTTGTTGCACAGCCGAACATCAGAACAGGAAACATTATAGTAAAGAAACACAGAAATATATTTTTCATCGATACCCCCTTATTTATTAGACCTTATATTATATGAAATTATTATAACGTGCAATTTGCAATTGACTTTTCATGTAATCGCACTATTTTCAGTGCTGTAATTCTTATCGGCTCATTTATCCATTTCTAAAGTATTTTCAAGGTCTTCCGAATAGATAACTATATAGATGAGTAAAGCAGTGAGGGGAATTGATGAATAATTACAGCACAAGTATCAAAAGATGTCACAACCCTGCCAAATTATGTCAGTCAAACAATACA
>PIVU01000256.1 GCA_003354025.1 Nitrospirota bacterium | reverse complement strand
CGTGATATATCTATATGTCCTCCAAAACTTTCAGCTTCACTGCCTTCAATAAGAATCATTAAAGCTGTAAAATCCGGAACTGTTGATTTTATTTTCTTATATAAGCCCGCAATAAGCGACAGCTCTTCCAGTGCATCTCCCTTAAAGTTTCTCTTAAGTTCATCTCCTGTGTCGATATAAATTATTCCTCTTTTATCCATATATAAATCCAGCAGCCTTACCTTATAGGCAGAAAAGTACTCCCTGATTATATTTTCAGCAGCAACCAGGTTAGAGTCTTTTCTTAAAATATCCTTTGCCTCAGAATCCTGATATCCTGTCTCATACAGCCGTGCAGCTCCGGGCTTCGACTTGGCCTTTTTGTCCCTGGCATTCAGTGATTCGATATCATCAATAAAGGCCGACTTAAAGGAAAACATTTTTTCAAAGTAAAAATAGCTCCCGCTCATGCTTGCAGTAAAAGCTATTACCAGAACAAACAGGTATAACCGTATATTTTTTTTTCTACGCGCCCTTTTAGTTTTACTTTTCCTTGATTTCTTCATAGAAATAGAGTCCCTTGTACAGCGTATTCGCGATCTTAGTCCTGAGTTCTTTAATATAGTATGCATCGTCAAAAGAAGGCAGTTCAATCATAAGAGATGCAGCTTCAACCTTGGAGAGAATACTATAGGGAAGCGGTCTTACAGTAACCATCTCTTCTCCAAAATCTGCAGCCAGGGCCTCCTTCATTGCATTAAGCAGAGATATTGTCTCACTCATATAATCTCCCTGACCACTATTAACAAGATAAGGTTTTATATCTTCCGGGACCTCATCGGTAACCACAGGAACATAGACAACAATATTGCTGTGATTCCCGATATGGAGACTTATAAATATGTCCGCTTCCTTAGCTCCAATAATCTCAATTTTCTCGCTTTGAGTCAGCAGGCGGTCGCTCCCTCTTGTTAAAAAGCTGACAGACGAGCCCCTGTTAATCAGGATATTCAGTTTCTGTGCAATATCAAGTACAACATTTTTTTCAATATACTTGTCTTTCACCAGGCCATACTCATACCCTCCATGTCCCGGGTCAATTACAACGGTCCTGATTTTGACAGAATATGCCTTGTCTTTCTCTTCAGGTATAGGAATAACAGGGGCCCGTTTCTCATTTTGCTCTTTTATGTACACATCAATAACAAGCCTGGTGGGATGTTTGAGCGTAAATACCTTCAGCCCCCTGAATTGCCCTGGATAAAACATGACCGTCTCCTTGTCTACCTTGCTGTACACTAAAGACGAATTTTCCGTTTTAATTGAAAAGTCGATGTCCGGGAAATTTATCATGATATTTTTGCCCCGCTGATAAACGAGTGCCTTACTGATAACCTTCTCATGTCCTTCCATTACAATTCTCAGAAACCCGGGGTGATGACTGGATCTCAGATTCAGAAATTGCATGACCCCACTCGATACTGACGGCATCATCAGGAGGCACAGCAGACTAATAACAATTTTTTTCATAAGCAAATATTAGCATTTCCAAGGCTTTATATTCCAATTTAAAGATGGAAACAGCTCATTAATTGCATTTTGTAATTTGTAATTATTAATTCTAATTATTACGGTGGGCTTCGAACAGGATTTCCTCAACCATCTGGCATATAACATGCCCAAGGGTAATATGGACCTCTTGCACCCTGGGCGTATTAGTGGAGGGCACGGCAAATACATAATCGCATATAGCAGCCATTTTATCACCCTTCAAGCTGGTAAAACCGATTGTTCTAAGTTTTTTCCTTTTAGCTGCGTCAATTGCTTTTATAACATTCGGAGAGGAGCCGCTTGTACTAATGGCAATTACCACATCACCATCCTGAGCAAGCGCCTTAAGCTGGCGTACGAATATATTGGCGTAATCATAATCATTTGCAATAGATGTCAGAACAGCCATGTCCGTATTAAGCGCAATTGCCGGGAAAGCAGGTCGTTCTTTCTTAAACCGGTTAACAAATTCTGCTGCAATATGAGATGCATCACTTGCACTGCCGCCGTTTCCAAAAAGCAGCAGCTTATGACCGCGGTTAAATGTGTCGGCAATAAGTTTAGACACTTCAATTATTGTATCAATGTTCTCATCTACAAATTTCTGTTTAACAGATATGCTTTCCTTGAATGCCCTTAGTATTTTCTCTCTCATATTATTTCTCCGTAATGATTCTAATTTCTTCTGATGCCGGCCCCTCTGATGATCCTACAGCGCTTATTCTATACCGATAAGTTTTATCCCTTTCAATGCTCTTATCCGTAAACGCCGGTGTAATCGATTCCCCTACTACTGTGTAAGTATCTTTTTCTATTCGAAAAACCCTGTACTTCCTAACTCCCTGCCCAATAAGCTCGTCCCATGTTATAACTATACTTCCCCCCGTATAAACGGCAATCAGTCCTGAAGGCGCATCAGGAGCAGAGTCAATTTGCACCTCCTGATCGGCAAGCACTTCCTCTGTCATATCATGGTGAGCATCCATTTCACGGCCCTCATCAGTACTCTCCTCATAAATGATTTCATTCACCGGTGAAACAAGTAGAGGGTCCCCTCTTCTTCCACAAGATACAATAGACATCAATATTACTACTGCCGAGGCAAGGACCATCATTGAACGGAAGAAATACAAAACTCTGCGTACTCTGAAATCAGCCATCACTATCTTCTACCCTTAAGCTTCCTGATACGGGCCAGGACCGTTTTAGGAGAGGTACCGCCAAAGGAGTCCCTGGCATTTACTGAAGCGTCCGTAGTTATGCGGGCGGTAATATCAGCTGATATTAAAGTTGAAAATGATTTCAATTCATCAAGGCTCATATCAGTCAGAGTCTTCTTATTATCAATACAAAACTTAACGATATTGCCTGTTACACTGTGTGCGTTTCTGAAGGGCATCCCTTTTTCCACAAGGTACTCCGCAATATCAGTGGCGGTAGCAAACCCTGCATCAGTGGCGTTCTTCATGGTCTTTTTATTAAAACGGACCCGGGGCATCATGGCTGACAATACATGAAGACAGGACTTCACCGTATCGACAGTATCAAAAAGTGGTTCTTTATCTTCCTGCATGTCCCTGTTATAGGCAAGAGGCAGTCCTTTCATGATAGTCAATATCGACATTAGGCTTCCATACACACGCCCGGTTTTCCCGCGTGTGAGTTCCAGCACATCAGGGTTTTTCTTCTGAGGCATAATACTCGAGCCGGTTGTAAATGCATCGGGCAGTTCAATAAACCTGAACTCTTCACTGTTCCAGAGAATAAACTCTTCGGACAGCCTGGACAGGTGTGACATAAGGATGCTCGCAGATGAAATAAACTCCATCACAAAGTCCCTGTCAGAAACCGTATCAATACTGTTTTCTGTTACTGCAGGAAATTTCAGCAGCTTTGCAACATATTTCCTGTCAATCGGCAGCGTAGTGCCCGCAAGGGCCGCAGCGCCGAGAGGCATTACATTGACTCTTTTCAGGCAGTCCTGAAAACGTTCGCTGTCTCGTGCAAACATTTCATAGTATGCAAGAAGATGATGGGACAGCACTACCGGCTGGGCACGCTGAAGGTGCGTATATCCAGGCAGTATAATATCAATATTTTTTTCAGCCAGTTTCAGAAATATCTTCTGAATGCCCTTAATCTGTTTTATCGTTCCCCTGATTTCATCACGCAAATACAGCCTTACACCAAGAGCAACCTGATCGTTCCGGCTGCGGGCAGTATGGATTTTACCACCAACAGGTCCGATCTGTTTAATTAGAGCGCTTTCGATATTCATATGAACATCTTCAAGGCTTTCACGAAACTTAAATTTTCCGCTCTCAATTTGAATGCAAATGTCCTTCAGCCCCTTTATAATAAGGTCAGCCTCTTTTTTCAGAATAATCTTCTGTTTACCCAGCATTGTGACATGAGCGATGCTACCCTCAATGTCGTGCCTCCACAATCGTGCATCAAAAGACACTGACTCTGTAAAGCTCTCAACCGAGCTTTCCGTCTTCTCGCTGAACCGTCCGCCCCATAGTTTTTTCAT
>PIVU01000532.1 GCA_003354025.1 Nitrospirota bacterium | reverse complement strand
TACAATAGTTATTCTATGAAACAATCCTTTTATGATCTAAATCATTCGGACCTGGAGATGGTTCTCGTTCAGAATGATCTGAACCGCTTCGCAGCGGCTGTTCTTTTTAATTGGCATTACAAGAAAAAAGAGAGTGCTCAATGCCAGGAGAATATTGCAAAAAGGTCGCAGGCTTTTTTTCAGGATAACTTCGACTTTTCTCTGCCTGAGATCGATGAGGTTCATGAGTCAGAAGATCGAACGGTAAAGTTTCTTTTTAAGCTGAAAGACGATCACAAGATCGAGACCGTCCTTCTCCCGTTCCATAATAAATACTCTATCTGCCTTTCATCACAGGTTGGCTGTGCAATGAATTGCTCTTTTTGTTCTACCGCAAAGCAGGGTTTTGAAAGGGATTTGAGTGCAGGTGAGATTGTCGGACAGTTTCTGCAGGCCTGGCGCTGGCTGGCGAAGAACAGGCCCGGAGAAGAGAGGATCCTAAATATTGTCTTTATGGGACAGGGCGAACCTCTGCATAATTTCGGGGCCGTCAAGAAAGCGTGCGAAATATTTTTATCACAACACGGAATTTCAATTGGTGTCCAGAAAATTACTATCTCAACGGCTGGTTATATCCCAGGGCTTAAAAGATGGAACCGGGAGATTCCGGGAGTGAACCTTGCGCTCTCTCTTCATTCACCCTTTGAAGAAAAGAGAAATCAACTTATTCCGATCAATAAAAAGTATCCGCTGGATGAAGTGATGGCATATATTGATGAGATACCTTTAAATAGAAAACAATTTATTACTTATGAATACCTTCTTATAAAAGGTTTTAACGGTTCCGCGGATGATGCCAAAAAACTGGGAGCGATGCTGGCTGGTAAAAGAGCCATAATACACTTGATCCCTTTTAACTCATTCCCGGGATCAGATTACAAACGCCCGGATATGGAGAAGGTTGAAAAGTTTAAAGAAGTTTTAGAAACCTTTCACATTCCTACCTTGATAAGAAGC
>PIVU01000057.1 GCA_003354025.1 Nitrospirota bacterium | reverse complement strand
GCATATAAACGGGCCGCTTCAACAATCTTCTCTTTTGCAACACCCGTTATTTTTTCAACTGTCTTTAAATCATATTTCTTTACATGCTTTTTGAGCTCTTTAAAGTCCTCGGTCCTTTTTGCGATAAATTCCTTGTTCTCCCAGCCATTTTTCAAAATGGCATGAACCAGTCCGTTCATCATAGCTATATTGGAACCGGGACGGAGGTTGAGCCACACGTCGGAACGCTGCGCCATCCAGGTCTTTCTTGGATCACCAACAATAACTTTGGCACCGTTGCGCATTGCTTTTTTCAGGTAATACCCGATAATTGGATGTGCTTCCGTGGGATTTGAGCCGAACAGGAATAATGTATCGATCTCCGGCATCTGTGCCAGTGAATTAGTTGCAGCTCCTGCTCCCAGGCTGGTGGCCAGACCGGCCACAGTAGGAGCGTGTCAGACACGCGCACAATTATCTACATTGTTGTTCTGATAGACAGTCCTCACAAATTTTGCAAGGAGAAAATTCTCTTCATTGGTACATCTTGAAGAAGAAAAGGCACCAACAGAGTCAGGCCCATGTTTTGCCTGAATCGCTTTTAATTTTTTTGCAATCAGCCCAAGGGCTTCATCCCATGAGGCCTCAACAAACTTCTTGCCTTTTCTGATCAGGGGGGTTGTTATCCTGTCAGGGCTGTGTATGAAATCATAACCATAACGGCCTTTTATACAGAGGCTCCCTTTATTTACAGGGCCGTCAAAATCGGACGTGACCTTCACAACCTTGTTGTCCTTTACATTGAGAAACAGGCTGCATCCTGTCCCGCAGTATCCGCAGGTTGTCCTGACTTTCTTAAAGTCTCTGGCGCGGCCTTTGCCTCTACCCTTCTTATCAGTAAGCGCCCCTGTGGGACAGGTAGATACACACTGACCACAAAAGTTGCAGTTCGACAGGGTACGGGCCGTCCTGAAAGCAGTGTCAGGAACCGTATGAAATCCTCTTCCTGTGAAGTCAATCGTTCCTGCCATGACTACTTCATTGCATATCCTTACACACCTTCCACAAACAATACATTTATTGGGCTCATAGGTAATAAACGGATTGGCTTGCCGTATAGGCAGGTCCCATACTTCTCCTCCATATTCACGGCCGTCCACATCATAATCATAAGCCAGGTCCTGAAGCCTGCATTCACCATCTGCTTCACACCTCATACAGTCTTTGGGATGGTTGGATAACATAAGAGAAGCCAGCCTCTTTCTCACTCTGAAAATAGTGTCGCTTTCAGTAGTGACCTCCATCTTGTCCTCTATAGGAGTTGTACAGGCAGGAAGCAGTCTGTGGATACCCTTGACTTCAATGCTGCAGAACCTGCACGATCCATAAGGCTCAAGCCTGTAATCATGGCAGAGGGTCGGTATCTTGATACCCACCCTGTTCGCAACTTTGAGAATAGTATCCCCTTTACTACAGGTAATATTCTTTCCGTCTATCTTTATTTTCATTTTGTCCTTCGACAAAACAACCTCCTTAGAAAACAGGATTCAAGGAGTCGAGGAGTCGAGGGTTCAAGTGGAAAAACACTGGCTACAATTTTATTCACTTGAACCCTTGGCCCCTTGAATCCTCGGACCCTTCTTATAGTATTGCATGAAATGGACAAACCTCATAACAGTTGCCGCACTTAATGCATTTTTCTCTGTCTATAAATGCCGGCTTTTTTCTCGCCCATAATATAGCGTCAGCCGGACACTCCCTGAAACACTTGCCGCACATTTTGCATACATCTGTTTTTACCACATATTTGCGGAAAGCCTCACATACTCCGGCAGGACACCTGTGTTCCCTTATATGTGCTTCGTATTCATCCCTGAAATATTTAATTGTCGAAATGACCGGATTAGGAGCTGTCTGCCCCAGACCGCACAGAGAGGATATCTTTATGTCCTCTGCAAGTGACAGAAGAAAATCAATATCGCCTTCAACACCTTTCCCTTCAGTAATGTCCTTCAGCCTTTCATAGAGCCTCTTGTTCCCTACTCTGCAAGGGAGGCACTTGCCGCAGGACTCACTTTGGGTAAATTCCATAAAGAACCGGGCCATATCCACCATACAGGTAGTATCATCCATTACCACCATACCACCGGACCCCATCATAGAACCGATAGACTTCAAAGACTCGTAGTCAACGGGCATATCAATAAGAGAAGCAGGGATACATCCACCAGAAGGGCCTCCTGTCTGTACGGCCTTGAATTTCCGGTTATTTGCACACCCTCCGCCTATGTCATAAATTATTTCTTTAAGATTCATCCCCATCGGCACTTCAATTAGTCCGGTATTCTTTATCTTGCCCGTCAGTGCAAAGACCTTTGTTCCCTTGCTATGTTTTGTTCCGATCGAGGAAAACCACTTCGATCCCTTTGCGATAATTAGCGGAACAGTAGCAAGTGTTTCAACGTTATTCACAACTGTAGGTTTGCCCCACAACCCCTGATAGACCGGAAATGGAGGTTTAGACCGGGGCATTCCGCGCCCGCCTTCTATGGATGCAATGAGAGCGGTTTCTTCGCCGCATACGAATGCACCGGCGCCTTCCTTGATCCGTATATCAAAGTCAAACTTGCTCTTGCATATATTTTTTCCAAGATAGCCTTTTTTCTTTGCCTCTTTTATTGCTAACCTCAATCTCGTAACGGCAACAGGGTACTCTGCACGAATATAAACGTATCCCATGGATGCCCCGAATGCATAGGCACCGATGATCAGGCCTTCTATTATGGAATGAGGGTTGCCCTCAATAATAGACCTGTCCATAAATGCTCCCGGATCGCCTTCATCTGCATTGCAAATTATATACTTAGGGCTCCCTTCAGCATTGCTGCAGAGCTCCCATTTGTCACCTGTTGGAAATCCTGCACCACCCCTGCCGCGCAACCCTGATTTCTTTATTTCTTCCAGTACAGCCTTCGGTTTCATCTTCAGGGCCTTCTGGGTCCCCTTGTAACCACCGGTTTCAATGTATGCTTCAATGTCCTCCGGATCTATTTCTCCACACTGCTTCAGCAGGACTTTTGTCCCTTTGCTATGAAATGCCTCATAGTCAGGTCCTACAAGCCACTCCTCAACAGGCTCACCACCTATAATATGGTCTTCTATAATCGTGTTTACTTTATCGGGAGTTATAAATTGGTAGGTAGATTTCTTTTTATTACGTATCACATCAACGAGCACGTCCTTCGCGCAGAATCCGCGGCAGCCCGTCTTCTTTGTACACTTTTCCGCTATATCAGCTTTTATTCCCTGCGCCTTCAGCTGCTTGCGAAATTTATTCAGAACTTCCTGACTGCCCGCGGCCAGCCCGCCAGTACCCACGCATACTTTAATAATTAATTCTTTTATGGCCTGTTTTTGAGGGGGTTTCCTTGCTGCCAATTCATTTACCTTTCTTGTGACCATATTTATCTATAAGGTCCGTAACTTTGTCAGGGCTCACAGTCCCGTAAATTTTTTTATTGAACTTTACGACCGGAGCCAGGCTGCATGCGCCGATACATGCCACACTCTCGAGAGTAAAATGCATATCAGGAGTCGTTTCTTCTCCCTCAGCCAGGGCCAGATCAGATTTAATACGATGAACAACAGGGTCAGCACCTTTCACATGACATGCTGTTCCGCAGCAGGCAGTTATAATGTGTCTGCCCCTGGGTTTAAGGTGAAACTGAGAATAAAAGGTAGCGACTCCAAAAAAATTACTTGAGGGGATATTAAGCTTTTTGGCAAACCAGTAGACAGCATCATCAGGTATATAACCAAACTCTTCCTGCATATGCTGGAGAATGGATATTACGTTTCCTTCTTCCTTCTGGTACTTGTTCAGGATCTTTTCACACTTATTTTCCATAAGCTGCAACCCTCATTGTGGTTATATCGGAGTACTAAAAGGAGTAGAAAACACTCCATGTTTTTTATTAAACTCCATATCAAACTAAAATGCAAGAATTTTTTATGTAATTAATAATAAACTTCGTTTATAATTGATTATAGAACACCCAAATATCTGATATAATAACCTCCAATTCCAGAGGGAGATTGACAGCTTCACATCAGGTCTTTATAAAATAAAAGGCTTTCTTCCTCAATAAAGCACTTACTAAGGTTTTTTAACTAATTATGTTTAAGGTACTAGAAAAAGAGGTTGTAAACGATCAGGTAGACTCCCTCGTAATTGATGCACCATATATAGCCAGTCATGCGCAGGCCGGGAATTTCGTTGTTGTAAGGATGCATGAAAAAGGCGAAAGAATACCCCTTACCATAGCTGATTCCGATACTGCCAGAGGAACAATTACACTGCTGTTTCAGAAAATCGGGAAATCAACCGAGGAATTCGGCACCTTGAAACAGGGCGATCTGATAAGGGACATTGCCGGCCCGCTCGGTCATCCAACTCCCATTAAGAAGTACGGCCATTGTGTGCTCGTGGGCGGCGGAATAGGCGTGGCTACACTCTATCCTATCCTGAAGGCCCTAAAGCAGAAGAAGAACAAAGTCACCGTAATCCTCGGGGCAAGATCTCATGATCTTATTGTATGGGAAGACAAGTTCAGAGAGCTTGCTAGTGACATTCTGGTTATCACCGATGACGGAAGCTCCGGTATCAAAGGAGTAGTAACAATGCCGTTAAAAGAGGTAATCGAATCTTCGGCAGTAAAAATAGCAATGGCCGTAGGACCTGTCAGAATGATGCAGGCAGTGGCTGAACTAACAAGACCCTACAAGCTCCAAACACTGGTCAGCCTTAACCCCGTAATGGTTGAAGGTACGGGCATGTGCGGTGCCTGCAGGGTACATATTGCCGGAAAAACCAAGTTCGCCTGTATTGAAGGCCCGGAGTTTAACGCCCACGACGTAGATTTCGAGGAGCTTATCAACAGACAGGGATTTTATAGAGAAGAAGAAGCAGAGTCGATGGAAAAGTATAAGAAGAAATGTAAAGGGAAATGTAAAAATAAAGGGTCCAAGGATCCAAGGGGTCAAGGGGTCAAGTGAACAGATTAGATATATCTTTTTCCCTAGAACCCTGGAATCCTAGAGCCCTGGAACCCTTTTGTTAATTATGAGAACAAGAGACCCTAAAAAGAGAGCCAAAAATTTCCTGGAAGTCTCCCTCGGCATAACTGAGACACAGGCTGTTAAAGAGGCCAAACGCTGTCTTCAGTGTAAAAGACCGAAGTGTGTAGAAGGCTGTCCTGTTGAAATTGACATCCCTCGATTTATCTCCATGATCAGGGAGAAAGACTATACGGGCGGGTTACAGGTCATAAGGGAATACAACCTTCTGCCCGCGATATGCGGCAGGGTGTGCCCCCAGGAGAACCAGTGCCAGGGCGGATGCATACTGGGAAAGAAAAAAACTCCCATTGCCATCGGAGCCCTCGAGCGGTTTTTAGCTGATTATGAAGCGGCATACGGCGACGCGGAAGCTCCAGTTAAAGCAAAACCCAACGGGCATAAAGTTGCAGTTATAGGTTCGGGGCCTGCAGGGCTGACAGTTGCTTCCGACCTTGCAAAACTCGGTTATGAGATTACGATTTTTGAAGCTCTCCACGAGCCCGGCGGCGTTCTGGTATACGGGATCCCGGAGTTCAGACTTCCGAAAAAAATCATCCAAGGTGAAATTGAATATGTTAAGAGCCTCGGTGTAGAGATAAAGGTCAACTGGGTAGTAGGCAGGACAGAGACAATTGATGAACTGTTTGAAGAAGGGTATGAAGCGGCATTCATAGGCACCGGTGCAGGTGCTCCAAGATATATGAGTATCCCCGGAGAAAACCTTAATAATGTCTACTTCGCCTCGGAATTCCTAACAAGAGTAAATCTAATGAAGGCGGACCGGTTCCCCGAGTATGACACCCCGGTTAAAAAGGCAACTAATGTAGCTGTAATCGGGGGTGGAAACGTTGCAATGGATGCTGCAAGGACAGCTTTACGACTTGGTGCAAAAAACGTCTACATCGTATATAGAAGGTCCGAATACGAATTGCCTTCCCGACAGGAGGAGGTCGAACACGCAAAGGAAGAGGGGATAAAATTCAAATACCTCACAAGCCCTAAAGAAATTGTCAGCGATGAAAAGGGTTATGTTAAAGCAATGATATGCGACAGGATGGTGCTCTGCGAACCCGATCCATCAGGCAGGAGAAGGCCTGAATGTTCCGGCGATGAATTTACAATGAAGGTCGATCAGGTAATCATGGCAATCGGACAGGCTTCCAATCCAATACTTACTCATTCGGTAAAGGGATTAAATCTCTGGGGCGGCGGTTATATTGAGGTAGATGAAAACGGAGCAACAAACCTACCCGGAATTTTTGCAGGAGGTGATATAGCAACCGGAGCAGCAACGGTAATCAGCGCAATGGGAGCTGGCAAACGTGCAGCACGGGCAATTGATTCATATATAAAGAGTTTGAAAGTATCTCTCCGTAAAAAGAGGAAACCTTCGGCAGCAAAATAATAATATTCAAACCTGAATTCTCACTATTACCATAAGCTCATCCGCCTGGGTGCAGTATAGTAACATCTCTATAGTGGGAGACCAGACATCATTCTGCACTTTGCCCCCAGTCACCCCGTGTTTCCGTGATAGGTTGCGATCAGCGGCCGGCCCCTTTATGAGACTAATGCCGATAATGGCATAGGACAACTTCTGATATACAACACGTATAAAAACCTTTATCTTCTAAATAAGATTACAGCAGCTCTAACTAACAATTAATATTGACCATTGGAAAGAGAAATAGGACAATCCGTTAAATCTAATTGATGAATAATTGTCCCGACCATGTGACTATGAACATTAATAAATGCATATTAATTGCATGCGTAAATAAAATATATATAGCAGCATAAATGGATAAGCAATCTTTATAGCATAAATTAACAATATTAATTGGACGTCAAGGCTACAAAGCTATACTCTTTCTAATATAGTCAAATGATATTAATTCCGACACGGCCATTCCAGACATCAGAAACAATGGATCTCTGCGGGTTTTAAGAATGTGAATAGGGCCGGTCTGCTGAGGGAGGGGGGAAGCCGGATTTCTTACATTTTCACTCTTTGCCGTCCGGCATGGGGGATATTATGCATACTGACACAAAAGATATAAATATTCCTGCAATTAATCTTAATAGTATCCATATATCAGAACGTGACTGGGAAGAGATTTTCAATTCCATCACTGATATGATCACCATTCACGATAATGATTTCAACATCATCTATGTTAATCATGCTGCAAAAAAGAACCTTAAAATATCATCCATCAATCGTAGGAAAGCAAAATGCTTCAAGTATTATCATGGAACAACGAGCCCTCCCGAAGGATGCCCAAGCTGCAAGTGCCTCAAGACCGGTACATCCGAAACATTTGAAATATTCGAACCCTACCTGAATAAATTCATTGAAATAAAGGCAATTCCCCGGTTTGATAACAATAATATCATTGTTGGAGTTATACATATAGTCAGAGACTTAACCAAACAAAAACAGGAGCATAAAAAATCCCTGGAGACAGAAAAAAAATTACAGGTATTAAGCTCTCACCTGCTCTTTGCAAGGGAGGAAGAGCGGGAACATCTTGCACGTGAAATACATGATGAACTGGCACAGTCTCTGACGGCCCTGAGGATGGACTTGACCCTTATGCAAAAGAATTTATCCATAGACCAAACTGAGCCGCATCGTTCGATTAAATCCATGTTAAATAATTTAGACACTACTATTCATTCCGTTCAAAGAGTATCTGCAGCAGTAAGAACCAAACCTCTGGATACAATGAATCTGAATGGAGCCATCACATGGCAAACAAGAAGATTTCAATATCAAACCGGCATTTCATGCAAAGTTTCGACCAACATATCATGCTACAACATAGATAACAATATAAGCATGGCTTTGCTTCGCATACTTCAGGAATCACTTACCAACATTTATCGCCATGCTAAAGCTACAACGGTCCAGGTAAAGTTATTGCAGAATGCCGGGCACTTGATAATGGAAGTGAAAGACAACGGAAGTGGTATTACAGCAGAGCATATAAACAGCCCGAATTCACTGGGTCTAATCGGAATGAGAGAGCGTGTTAATTATTTAGGAGGCAAAATCGACATAGCCAACTTCCGCAATAATAAAAGGACCAGGATTTCAGTAGATATTCCACTGGGAAAACGGGCCGGACACTTCTTGACCTCTCAATGAAAGAGGGTATTAATGATAAAAGTACTTATCGCAGATGATCACAAATTAATTCGTGAGGGCATTAAGGGGTATTTATCAGATTCACCTGACATAGTTGTCTCTGACGAAGCCATAAACGGTCAAGAAGTAATTAGCAAAGCGGGTAAGATACAACATGATGTCATACTGTTAGACATTTCAATGCCGGGTATGAACGGATTAAATGTTCTAAAGCAATTAAAATTAAATCATCCTGATCTTAACATCCTGATTTTGAGCATGCATTCTGAAGAAGAATACGCAGAACGTTCATTAAAAGCAGGGGCATCGGGATATCTGACAAAGAACGTTGACCCTGATGAGCTAATATCAGCAATACGTAAAGTTTCAAAAGGCAAAAAATACATCACTGCCACCCTTGCCGAGAGGTTGGCCTGTGAGATCGAGGCACACCGTGAAAAATTGTACCATGAAGCTCTGTCCGATAGAGAATATGAAATAATGTGTCTGATTGCATCAGGCAAAACACTTACCGAAATCGCGGAAGATCTTTCTTTAAGCAAAAAAACTATCAGTACTCATAGAGCTCATATCCTGGCAAAAATGAGAATGCACAACAATTCACAACTGACTCATTATGCTGTACAGAACCGCCTCGTACATTAATCCTTAACCATCCTTATATCTTCATATTTTCCTGCTCTTTAATAGGCCAAATAATTATCAGCAAATCATCCATATTCTTATTAAAAAATAGGCCTGATGCGGATGTACGTCTTTCTTCAATTGAAGTAAATTGTAATCAGAAAGGAGGCGTAACAATGCTTTGAACATAGAATAATAAGCTTTGCCAGTCATTTTTACAGGGAGGACGAGTAAAACCATCCATATCTTTACACAACAAAGGGGGCAACTATGAAAAGAGGTTTCACATTAAAGAATAGATTCATCAGTGCATTTTATTCATCAATAATAACAGTGGTGATTACACTCACTATTATTATCTGTTACAGTCTTCCATTGTCAGCATGTGAAGGAGTAGTGCAGGCGGGCAATAATATAGTCATGAAGATGTTAGACCCCCTTACTGGAGAAACATTTGCTAAAATTACATTTAATGAAGTAACAAATGGAGGCAAAGTAAAAATGGCCGGAAGCAGTCGCGACCACAAATCTCCCTCCAGTTATAAGCTGCTGAATAAGCCTGCATACTACGACATCACAACCGATGCTGATTACTCCAGAGGTGTTGAGATATGTGTGAATCATAAAGAAATCGGTTTCCCCAATGCATCATCACTTAGAGTATCACAGCTTATAAATGACTCATGGGAAAAACTGAAAACTACCATAGACATGGAGGAAAACATTGTGTGCAGCACCGCACCGTCACTTTCAAACTTTGCTTTTTTCGAGGATCCAATATACCGTTATGGCCCCATTCTCTGGTTTCATAGCGGGTTTTAACAAAATAAACGGTTCAGGGATATGTATTAAACAATAATCAACTATACCTTGTTCAGGATGTAACCGGGAGAATGATCAGAGCAGCTAATGGCGCACAACAACATGAGAAGTAGAAAGAACGTATAAAAAGAACCGGTTTTCGATTAAAGGAGGAGAATGCGATTAAAAGAAGAGATTCTCAAATTGATTTTCAGTTTATTGCTGATTGCAATAACATTCGGCATTAGTTCTGCAGAGGTTCCGGGTACAATTAACCTGGAAGGATCGGTGGCGGAATTGGGGCTACTAAACGATGAAAGAGTAGTGATAATGTTATCACTCTACGATTCAAGAACTGCTAATACTGCTTTGTGGACACAAAAACAGATCGCAGAAATTAATAATGGAAAGTTCAGCATTATGCTGAACTCGTTTCCCGAATATGTGTTCCAGGATACACGATACTATTTTGGAGTAGAATTGCGGACAGAGAAAGAGTCTATCTGCCTAGGAAGGAAACGTCTGGCATCAGTGGTAGATTTGTAGACATTACAAGTCCCTCTGAGATTAATTTCTTCAATCTTCGGAACGGTTACATTCTGAACAATTAAAAAAAGGATATTGCAAACAAGTGTCTCGTTTTCTTAAAGGTGCATGAGAGGAACATCGAAAGGCAGGCACAACTATCAAAACGTAAGTCCCTGTCTGTCAGCAAGAAGTTCAGCAAGAAAAGCACCCGTTTTTATCTCAGCATTATCAACAAGCTTTGTATTATCCAGTTCATAATAGTGTGAACAGGCTTCACAGCAGTAAAATTTAACACCGAAATCTGTGGCCAGTGTATCAATTAGCTCATGAATGGATGAAAACTTGTCTTTCTGGTCCCATACAATTGTTTCAGCATACCCCTTCTTAGCAAGGAGCACTCCCTGCTCAATAAGATAAAGATCGACCTCTTTATCCATGGCCCTCATATTAACTGCAAGTTTTAATGCACTGGATACCAATACAGGTCTGTCATGTGAATGTGTCAGTATAATTACAAATTTATTGTTATGCATCCGGCTTCCTCTCAATTATTGGCATTACAGGATTTATATTAACATTTTAGCAGGTCTTTGCAGCTGCCAGAGCTCCTGCAGTTGCTTTGCAATAACTCATCTCTTTATAATAATTCATGATCAACACAATAAAAAAGTTTTTTGATAACTATGTAAAAAATCCATCTGATACTTCTGGTGAGATACCCGATCATTCACTGCAAATCGCAACCGCCGCTCTTCTCATTGAAATGATGCGTGCTGATTCTGAAATATCAGAAGATGAAAAGGCAATAATCAGTCAATCAATACGGTCAAAATTCAGCCTTTCCGATGAAGAAATTAGCGCCCTGCTGAAACTTGCTGAAGACAGGATTTGGGCGGCCACAGGATATCATGAGTTTACTTCACTGATGAACAAAGGCTTTACATATCAGCAGAAAATCAAAGTAATCGAACACTTATGGAAAGTTGCCTATGCAGATAATATCCTGGATAAACACGAAGAATACATGGTCCGGAAGATTGCCGGGCTTATCTATGTCTCCCACAAAGACTTCATCGAAGCAAAGCTGCGGGTAAAAAAGAATTTATAAACACCTGCGTGTAGGGGCGGGGTATCCCTGCCTTTTGATACACGCAAAGTTGTTTTGAAAGAATAACGTCCAACATCGAACGTCCAACATCGAATGAAAAACAAACTATATGTACCGAACATTCAAAATTCTATGTTGAACGTTCGATGTTCGATGTTCATTTTATTCTCATTAGATCCGGCAGTTACCTGTAAATACAATTCGTGATATAATAGGAAATATTTTTTAAATCTTTAATTGCATGGAGGCTTAAAGCATGGATGAGTATGAACGAGAAATGGAAATAATCGCACTGTTATCCAACCCGGATGAAAATTATACTTATATCAAAACCAAGACCGAAGTTGTGGAACATGCATGTGAAAAAACCAATGACACGAGGCAGATAAATCTTATAGAAGTCGAATATTTTAAAGATGCAGGTTTAACCGAGGACAAAGCTAACTTTTGTGACCAGTGTAATCAGGTCTTTATTTACCGCCCTTGATAAGGGCGAACTACAGTTCGCCCCTACCCCTGGCATTAATTACTCTTTCTTACTTTTCTTGTGCTCATGCATTTTATCATCAGCAGCAGACAGTACTTCATCGATAGACTGCGGCTCGTCAGGACTATAAAAAGAAGTTCCGAAGCTCATTGACAGTTGGACCTCAACATCCTCTCGCGCATTATACTCCAAAATATTCTTGTTAAGCCGCTGCATGATTAATTCCTTCCCTTTTCGGGATGCAACGAGCGTGGAAATTACAAATTCATCTCCACCGGTCCGTGCAAAGACATCAGCCTCTCTGAATGTTCTTCTGAGAATGTCCGCTACATCAACCAGCATACGGTCACCAGCCTCCTGGCCATGATCATCATTGACCTCCTGCATACCGTCAACTCCTGCATATATGACCAGCATATCCTTCTTTTCACGATCTGCTGACTTTATCTGCTGCTCCGTCATGCTCATAAAGGTATGAAGGTTATACAGTCCAGTAAGCTCGTCCTTGGCGCTGATATACTGAAGAAGTTCATCAGCATGTTTGCGCTCAGTTACGTCAAAAGCCGTGCCCTGAGTCCCGACTATAGATCCATTGCCGTCATAAAGCGGGATCATGTTTATTTCAAGGTATACTTCATCACCTTTCCTTGAATAGAAAGTTGTCTCGTGACCGATGATAGACTCCCCGATAAGACAGTTCCTGAAAGCACTCACATAATGGCCGGCAGCCTCGGGCATCTGAAATTCTGAAAAAGGTCTGCTCAGCATCTCCTCCACTTCATATCCGTAATTTTCCCACGCCGGATTAAGAAAGGTGAACCTCCCTTCTGTGTCTGTACGCCATATTAATGTGTTGGTTGAAACCACAATGTCCTTATAAAGGGCAAGGGTCCCCTGGGATTCTTCTGCATGATCTTTTTTCACCATAGCATTACTCCTGGTTTATAGATTTACTGTGAAACATTTTTGATTTCTTTCCTTAGATACTTATGTATTCGGCTTTTCATTTTAATACTTTAAATAATCTTGTGTTTTTTTATTAATATTATTATGAGCAAAAACACTGACACTGTTTTATCTATATAATCCACGCTGTTACAATACCATAAAGCTCACTCTCTTCTTGACATATAATGCTGTTTTGTATAACGTGTAAGTTATAAACTTCTCATATATTGATACTTAATAATGAATACGATACTAACGGCAGACATAGGCGGGACCAGCAGCAGATTTGCCTGTTTTGAGATAGACAGCAACGGTAAACTAACCATGTCGGCTGTTCAGCGGCTGCAGACTACGGACTCTTCCTCTTTTGACAACCTTCTTTCAAACTTGAGAGCAAGCGATTTCCCCCTGAAGCCGGAGAAAGCCGATATATGCGTGCTGGCCATAGCCGGCCCTGTTGAAGACAGCGTCCGAAGCGCACCCCCATTCATTTCATGGGACATCGACGTTTCAAATGCAGCCGGCGATTACGGCCTGAAAAAAACAATCTTAATTAATGATTTTGTTGCCCAGGCCTATGCATGCCACTCCAGCGCCGGCAAAACCGCAAAGATAATAAAACCCGGAAATGAAGTACCCCATGCCCTGACCGCAGTTATAGGGGCAGGCACTGCGCTAGGGAAAGCGGTAATATTGTCAGATGACGCGGGAGGATTCATCGCCGTGCCTTCAGAAGGTGGACATGCAAGCTTTCCCTTTGTATCAGGTGAAGAGTGTGAATTTCAAAAGTTTCTTATTAAGAAGCTGGGGGACCAGTACATAACATGGAATAAAGTCGTTTCAGGAGCAGGCTTGAGTTATATCCATGAGTTCCTTACTGGAGATGCTATTGCTCCGGCTGAAGTTATTAGCTTAATATTGCCCGATACTCAAACTCTTCAGTGGGCTTCCAGGTTTTACGGGAGGGCATGCAGGGACTTTGCGCTTGAAACACTGGCTCTGGGCGGTGTATATATCTCAGGGGGAGTTGCTGTCAGAACACCTGAACTGGTGACCCATAAAGCATTCAAGGAGGAATTTATTAAGTCAGATACCATGGGTACTATTCTCAATGGGATACCGGTCCGCCTTATTAACGATCATAATGCCGGACTCCTGGGGTGCGCAGTGCTGGGGAGTCAACACTTAATTAAATGATAATTATCCATTCACAACTTGTCCTTCATTCACAAACTATTTCGAATAAGCATTATTACAACTCATTGTAAAATCCATTCTGTTGTCAATGACACGTGCTTAATCCCGGAAGTGCATTTATTGATTACTCATAATAATAAGCAGAAGCCATATTAAGGCTGCCAGGAGTACAATTATAGCTTTAATAACCTTACTGCTTGATTCCCCTGAGTCTTTGCTTCTTACATCTTCATATACTGTTTCCTTCCTCTGAAAATCTTTCAACTCATCTGACTCTATTTCGGAGGTCCCCTGTGCGGAGCTTCTCTGAATGCCCTTTATTTCCGAAATATATATCCCGGTTTTATGTGCCTGATCCATCATCCTGCCTGCATCTCTAGTATTCATAATAATCCCCCAGACTAAATTAGACTAACATCACTCAATTCAGTAATTACCGACTACTATCTAGTAACAGACTATATTGTGCTAATCCGGAAATAAAGGTAATTTTCACATACAGGCTAATTTTAGGCTAATAATAAAAGGGGGTGGCTAGACTAAAATACTGATCATTAAATATAAATAGCTGCGTCTTGCACTTATTCGCTATTATTCAGGTCTCAAACTTTTCAAATCAATATCGGTTTTACCCATAGATACTAATGTTTTCAGGGTTTCATTTACAGGCATATTTAATGGTTTCACCAATTCCTGATCCATAATTATGAGTCTTCCTGAAGTAGGGTTTGGAACGCCTGGCACGAATATAACCAGTTTTGTATTTCCATTGTCATCAGAAATCCTGTTAGTCACAAGTCCCAGTTCCTCAGACGCAATATCTTTGCTCGGAATCAATACAGCCTCATAAAAAATGGCATCTTCTCCCTCGCCATAGCCAAGTATCTGTTTCAGTGTCTGGTACAAACGGCCCAGGGCAGGCAGTTTATCAAGTGTTCTGTCAACACGCTTCCATATCCACTTTCCAATAAATGTTGTAACACCCAGTCCGATCAGGTAGATAAATACTGCTGCTGCCAATAAACCAAATCCCGGAAAGTAAAATGGCATCTTTGACAGACCCGAGCTGGAAATCGTTGATTCAAGGTAACCGATGGTAATAATCAAACCGCCGACCGGCAGTATTGCTACCATTCCTGCCACAAGACATCTGGTGAAGTGCTTTTGCAATCGTTTCATATTAAATTATTCCCCCGCCCTAGTGATAATTGATGATAGCATAGTCAGCGCCGGTACAGATAAATGGGCGTTCTGTAAATATCCTTCACCCGAACAACCTTGACTGGATTTGACTCCGGCAGGGCAAATGTACTACTCACTATAATGACATCACTTAAATTATCCCGTCCCAGCTTATCCTTAAGAGAAACCATGCCTCCGGGGAACAGGTAGCATGTGAGAACAGAAACATCAGAGAGATCAGCATCCATGAAGTCCAAGCGGTTAAGGATGAGATTATCCAGACCCGAGACATACTTGCGGATCGATGAGAACAGCCATGGAACTAATGACAGCTCATAACCGGTGACCTGCCTGTGAGGGTACTTTTTAGCAAGTGCGACAACAAGTGTTCCCCATCCCGAGCCAAGATCCACCATGGGTCCAGTTCCTGAGTTTTCTGTAGCTTCCACAATTACCCGTACTGTCTTGCCTGAACTGGGCGAAGGGGAAATGCCGGTTTTCATCGATGTTATTACAATTGATACAGCTGCGATGAGAGTGAATACTATAAAGATAATTTCAATGATTAACATATTGTCCGGGATATTATAAGATATCCGTTATAATTAATAGTATTTCCCAGACTTGGGAAGAGCATAAACAGGGAAGTAAGGTGAATCCATGAAATTCGAGAAGTATCGCATATCAGATAAAATTAAAAAAAACCTTGACCTGATGGGCTTCAAAAGGCCTACGAACATTCAGTACAAATCCATACCCTCAATCCTGAAAGGCGAGGATGTCCTGGCAATTGCACAGACCGGGACCGGGAAGACAGCTGCTTTCGCGATTCCCCTCATAGACATGATCCACAGGGTGAAGAGCAGCAGCCGGTCCTACGGGATCAGCTGCATTGTCATGGTACCCACTCGTGAACTGGCAATGCAGATCGGAGAGGTCTTTGCAAAGCTTGCGCAGTACACAAAGGTCAAAACCTTTGCTTTATTCGGCGGAGTTGCGCAGGACCCTCAGATTAAGAAGCTCCAGGACGGACTCGATGTACTTATTACTACACCAGGGCGGATGTTTGATCTTATAAACCAGGGGTACATTGACCTGTCACGAATCAGAACTCTTGTACTTGATGAGGCCGACCATATGCTTGACCTCGGGTTTATTGAGGACATCAAGTATGTGAAGAGGAAGCTCACGAATAAGCACCAGACGCTCTTCTTCTCAGCAACAATCAGCAAGGAGATCAAGAAGCTCGCCTTCTCGCAGGTTAAGAGCACTGCTATACGCATCCAGATAGCACCGGAAGACCCTGTGTCGAAAAATGTTTCACATTTTGTCATGTTTGTGGAAATGGATGACAAACGGTTTTTCCTGGAGAGATTTATTAATGATAATCCAGAAAGCAAAATTATTGTATTTGTTAGGACAAAGGTCCGTGCCGAACGGGTATTAAAGGCCATGGAGAGAGTTAATATAGATACATTTACTATCCACGGAGACAAGAATCAGGACGACCGTTCCGATGTGATGAAAAAGTTCAAAGAAGGAAACTGCCGCATTATGATCGCCACGGACATCAGTGCCCGCGGGATTGACGTGCCTGATGTTGATTATGTAATCAACTATGATCTTCCTGACAAACCTGAGAATTACGTGCACAGGGTCGGAAGGACCGGCCGCGGTATCAAGCTGGGTGAAGCAATCTCGTTCTGCAGCAAAGAAGAAAAAGAGCTTCTTGAGGAAATACAGCAGCTCATCAATAAAGATATTGAAGTCATAAAGCTCTATAAAAAAGATTACGATGATATCGTCATGGCACCCTCGGAAAGCCTAAACCTCAGACAAATGATCAATGAGCAGGATGAGTTGGAAGCAACCAGGAAGAAAAGAAAAAAGAAATCCCCGAAGAAAGCTAAGAAGAAAAAGAAATAATAATTTGAGCCGGGGCTTTAAATCAAGCCCCGGCTCAGCATATAATGCAGCATCCCACACTACTTTAGATGCTTTTCCATTTACTTCAGGTCTTTATCAGCCATTTCATTTTTTTCTGTTTCCTTTACAGCTTTTTTCTGCACATCAGCCTCAGTAATAATTTTTAGCCCTTTTTTCGCAACCATTTCCTTGTCCTCTGTCAGCGCCTTGCTCGAATCTACCATCTTTTCACCTTGATCTTTTGTTTCGAATGCACCTGTTACACCATTGAACCCGGCAGAAAATGTCAGACATACGGCAATTGCTGTTAATACTATTAATCTCTTCATGGTAATTATTTCCTTTCAAAGCTTAAATGTTTTATTGTTTGCACTGTAAACATCCTCTACTTAACTGCTACGCAAAAACTTCCCTGCAATACCTGTTATTACTTCATAAACAGGCAGCCCCTCCTTTCGCTTTTAGTACCTTCCAGTGTTTCTATAAAAGCAAAAGTGATGCCTGAACAGGGCAAACAGTTAAACATATTGAATTCAATAACAATTTTACTTAGAGCCTATTTTCAAACTTAATTTATAGTCCTGAATTTGTATGAT
>PIVU01000255.1 GCA_003354025.1 Nitrospirota bacterium | reverse complement strand
TAAGCAGCCATTCGCTGCCGGTCATGTTACAGCCCTTATCGTCAACTCTTAGAAAATTGTCAAGTATGATCAGGCGCAGTGACTGTCTGTTTTTGCGCAGAAAAACGTCGGCTTCAGAAGCGGTTGATACATGATGGCACTTCAGGTTTACTTTACTGCAGAAATTCATTACCGTTGTGGCACAGACAATATCATCTTCCACCACAAGGACATCCGCAGGCTTATTCATCATCTTATGCAGCTTCTGTTCATGGATATAACTATCAAAGATTTTGACTCCTGACCGCATATCCGTAAAAAAGAGCTTCGGCATCTGCATTATAATATCAAGTGGAATGAAAAGCGGAGTAAACGCCATAACCAGGGCAATAGGATATGTCATTGATAATGCGCCGTCAATCGTTACTTCGAAATCCATCCATTCAACGGAGCCCAGCCCCAGCATGTCAAGTGCTTCCTTGCCTATAGCCAGCCCGCCCACAATGACCAACGCAGCAACAACAGCCCCCGCTATCATTGTCGGCAGCCAGAAGAGGACTACGGTTAAGGAATCTTTGCTTTTGGAGATAAAAAGGACCCGTGCCACGATACACAGATAGGCCATATAAAAACTGATTGCCGCGATGACCTGTCCCGAGTAGAAGTGCAGGACCTTATCCGGCGACTTTGGAACATCGGACCAATCATGCCATAAAAGTACAATAGCAAGAAAGACTGCTGCGCCGGCAAGCAATATAATTCCATGAACATGCGCGCGGGTGTTGCGGTCAGCCAATAGCGTTAGTATCTTATTTTTTTGAAAACTGTCGGACATCGTCTCCCTAAAAACGTAAAGCGGCTGAATTCAATTAATCAGCAATGGTTTATAAGCATCCGAGAACGCTCCCTCAATGTATACTTATTCGGTACGGACATGGGAAACCTTAAGGTCTTAGATTCGTTATCTTTTGTACATTAAAAAGAATATCTTTATTAATTATAATGCAGTCAGTATTCCCCTCTTTGGCAAAGAGGGGCTAGGGGAGATTTTTAAAGAAATTATTCGTAAAATCCCCCTTAATCCCCCTTTTCCAAAGGGGAAACTTGAAAGGAGAACTTTTCATATATATGCCGGCTAATGCACAGAGCAGGATATGCAGGGATCGTAGGCCCTTACAAGCATTGAGGCGAGAAGTTCGAGATCAGCGTCTGCTTTTTTTGTCCCGAATTTTTGTGCAAGACCTTCAAGGTCATGCTGGATGTTGGCGTGGTTCTGACCTGTTGGAATTACGCAGTCACTGTGCAGCATCTTTCCGTTTTTATCGAACTCGTAGCAGTGGTAGAGTATACCGCGTGGCACTTCAACTGCGGCCACACCAATTCCCTTCTTCGGCTTAACTTTCTGCCGGGGCGTTGTATATTCCGAATCGAGGAGCTCACTAATCATGGCTATGGAATCGTTGACTACGTGGACACATTCTACAAGCTGGGCAACATTATTCATATAGGGATTGCAGTTGACCGGTACAAGTCCGAAACTCCGGGATATATCTTTAGCAGCAGGATGAAGATACTCGAAGTTGTTATTCACCCTTGCGAGCGCCCCTACGGCAAATGAATCACGGGAAAGTTTGCACCACTTTGATGTTGACTGCTCTACCATGTATTCATTCGTCATTTCCTTATAGTCCTTTTCCTTCATCTGCACTCCGTCGCTGGAGACCAGGTCGCCGCCTATGAAGGGATAGCTTCCGTCGCCTTTGAGTGATACAAACTCTGTCTCTCTTTCAAAGTCGGGAATACTGAAACCCGAAAACAGTTCGGCTACTACAGCCAGGTCTTGCAGGGATTCTTTAAACTTATCACATATAGTGCTGAGTTCTTCCTTCTTCGGCAATAGGGTAAAACCTCCAACCACTGTTCTTGTTGGATGCATACGCCTTCCTCCAATACAGTCGCATGCGTCATTTGCGAGTTTTTTCAATCTCGCAGCCAGCAGAACCACATCCCCATGGGATTTGATGAGCGGAAACACGCTCCCGGTATTCATGAAATCAGGTAGTACCAGAAAACAGAGATGAAGCACATGGCTCTGAAGTGTCTCCATATGTTTCAATAATAACCTGAGTTTGCGTGTCTGTTCGTCAGGCACAATACCGAATGCATTTTCAACAGCACGGATACTGGCAAGTGTATGGCCTATTGAACATATACCGCATATTCTGCTTGTAAGCACAGGGGCATTGTCCCATTGTTTGTTGCGGAGTATTGCCTCAAAAAAACGGGGTGTCTCTACAACCTCCCAGCGTGCGTCCTGCAGTTTACCGTTTTTAAATTTGATATTTATATTGCCGTGACCTTCGACACGGGAAAGGTGTTTAACATTTACGTTCAAGGTCTTTTTCATTTATTGTCTCCGTTAAGCCGACAGTAAAAACCTCCAAAGCACTCAAGCCTGTCCATGATCGTCTCTTCGGAAAAGCCATGCTCTTTCATGATCTTTATCATCTGTTCTATATTCGCGTCTTCCGCAGGACCTCTGCATCCCCAGCAGCCTGCCCTGCTATTAGGACACCATGCATCGCAACCTGCCCTTGTGACCGGACCGAGGCAGGGCTCTCCAAGCTCAAAAAGACAGAGGTTTTCATTTGCCTTGCACTCTATACAGACCGGATACTTGGGATGCTCAACAGATTTCCCCAGTGCCACATTGAGGACAATCTTTTCGACTTCTTCCTTTTTCACCGGACATCCGTAAATCTTTAAATCAACCTTAACCACTTCCTCAATCGCCCTTACAGGGCCGCTGTCAATATCATAGTCGCCATAAACAATCTTCTTCGGCCAATCCAGGTCCTTGAATTTGTTTTTAAGCTGATTGACTCCGCCAAAGCACGCACATGATCCCAGAGCAACCAGGATCTTCGCGTTCTTTCTGACTTTTTTCAGTCTCTTCACCTCATCATCACGCGTAATGCATCCTTCTATAAATGCGATCTCATAATCGTCGGACTTCTCTGTCATTGCTTCACGGAAATTGACGACTTCTACCAGAGAAAGAAAATCGAGCAGCGTGCCCTCGTTGTTTATAATCTGCAGTTGGCAGCCCTCACATGAAGTGAAATCAAAAAAGGCGACTTTGGGACGATAGAGAGGAACGCCCAGATATGTCCTGGTCTCTTTCTCATTAACGGACATTTAGATCGCCTCCTTCAGGTTCATTACAGTCCAGTAATCAAACACAGGGCCCTTAAGACATGTGTAAGTTGATCCAACATTACAGCGGCAGCATTTACCCATGCCACAGTGCATGCGCCTCTCCAGCGAAACAAACATCTTCTGCATAGGCACATGAAACCCGTTCAACATATTGCAGACAAATTTAAACATAACCGGAGGACCGCACACTATTGCGTAGGTATTGTCATAGAAATCCTTGTCCCTGTTTTCCAACAGCTCCGACAATATATTGGTTAGAAGTCCTACGGGACCTTTCCATTGACGATCTGCTTCGTCGACTGTTATATGCAGATTAATATCATCTTTTCTCCACATATCATACTGATATTCAAAGAGCAGGTTCGATGGCGACTTTGTGCCGTATACAATATTCACCTCTCCAAAATGACTGCGATTTTCCTGTACATATGATATAGGGGAACGAAGGGGTGCAAGTCCAAGCCCTCCTGCAATAAGCATCACATTCTGACCATGCATTTCTCTCATGGGAAAAGCAGTTCCGAAAGGCCCTCTTATGCCCAATTGTGCGCCCCGTTTAAGGTTAGTCAGATATTTAGTCAGATTTCCTGCTTTCCTTATGCACAATTCCACTTCTCCCCGTATGCTAGAGGAAGAAGATATTGAGAATGGTGCTTCACCGATTCCCGGAATTTCAAGCATGATAAATTGCCCGGGCTCAAAGCTGAATCTCCTCCTTTCTGCAGGATCGACAACTTGTATTCTATATACTGTCTCCATATCTGTCAGATGATGAATGCTCATTATCTCAGCCCTGTACGTATGCTCAAAGCTGTCCATATCGTCCCTGCGTTTATGCTGAGTATGTTTATGCGCTGTTATATCTACAAAATTCAGTGCAGG
>PIVU01000254.1 GCA_003354025.1 Nitrospirota bacterium | reverse complement strand
TCTAAGTTGGCGAGCCACAGCACTTTGGCTTAGACCTGTTGCGGCCTGAATTTCTTTTGATGTTGAAGGCCCTCTTCCCAAATACTCTCTGATAGATAACGGCATATTACAGTCTCCTTGCTAGCATTCCAACTAACTATATGACTAGCAAACAATATTGATTACTGATACTATAATACCATAGTATCAGCATTTTACGTCAACATAGATAAAAAATATGACTAGCTTTTTGACTAGCTTTAAAACTAGTACTGATACTATTTTGCCAGTCTGGCTCAACTTTATTGATAACTTCAACTTATAAATAAAATCCAGCCTGCTACGAAAACTCAATAAGAGGGGATACTAAATGCTCTTGGATTCTGATCTATACTGAAGACTGTAACTCGTTATAATCAAAACGGAAAATTCTTCTCTCAAAATCACACTTTATTCCGGTTATCGTCAGAGTGTGATGCTTGCCAGTGTGAAGAGTGATCTAAATTATCAATGGTTCGCAAAGACTCTGGAGTTGAGCATTACTTCTAATTATGAATGAAAATATAGTGGCAATAACATTGTTGCGTTTACCTGCGTGTCAGTTATCCAGCAAAAAAAGTAAATTCAAATAGCAATAACTTATACGCTCTCATCTATCAACTACCCCCGGTATTGACTGAAAATCCTGTTGATCCAAATACTGATCCTGAGGAAACCTGTAAGTTGGCGGAATACGAAAGACCACCACCGCTTTGGAAATCGAACCTTAGGTTATAGCCCCCGTTTGCATCTGTTTGTACAAGCATTGGTGAATCTTTGGGTGTTGTGCCATCATATAGCTGCACCAAACCATTGCCGTTAGGTACTGCCCAAATATAAGAAATATGTAAGTTAATATACTTGAGAGGAGTATCGTTTGCATCCTTAACGCTGATATGAAAGTTCTTTGTAGACCACGATGCACTGGCGGTTCCGTCAGTTACCTCAACATTAGCTGCAGGACTAATAGTAATTGTGGCTGTTGCAGGTGCATCGCCACCATCATCAGTTATAATAACTTCACCTGTAAGATTATTGGATACACACCCTTCCGAATCAATAACACTTATTTCAAATGAATAGGTATCTTCTACAGTTGTGTCTACTATTACTTGAAGGAGGATAGTTCCTACTGTTGAGCCATTTACGCCTGTAACAGTAAACGTATCATCAGAAATCATATTGTTTGAGTTAAATACTTTTAGTCTTAAATTTGAAACATCTCCACCGCTATCAGTAAAATCCAACGAACCAAATATTGAGGCAGCTTCGCCACCGCTATTCAATTCGACTACCTTGGGTGAATATTGAAGGTTCGAAATAACAGGGATATGGGAACAATTATTACCATCATTGGGATTACCACCGCCTCCGCCACTGCTGCCACAAGAACTTAAAAATACAACAAGTAAAATAAATAACATGTTAAAACTATACTTCTATGATATTTCTTTTCCATGTACTCCCCCAAAAAAAGACTCTAAAATATTGTTTGATGAAATTTATGTAAAAAAAGAATTAGTCAGCGTGGAAATATTAAGTATAACAGACTGAGGAATATTCATCCGATTTATTTACTTATTTACAGGTGTAATCTTCAATGCATTCAGGAATGATGGCTTATTTATAAGAGGGGATTAGTGAGAATATTAAGGTTGAATCAGTATTATTGACTCTAGCGAATTATCAATAAAGCATGTCCGCAAAAAGGAACAAACTTGAATCAGGTTAACCGATTGAAATATAAAGAAAGCTTAGTGTTTTGAGATGTTCCTTTTTTGAAGGGATCGAGAAGTAGATTAAAATGCGCTATAAAATAACTTTTAACTGATAAGATGTCTCGTCAATATTAGTTAATGAAATAGAATTTAATTGGGAAATAATTTGATTAGACTAATTCAACAAGGTCCCGAACAAGACGCTCTGAAGCTTCCCATCCAAGGCAGGGGTCGGTTATGGACTTTCCATAGACGTTATCGGATATTTTCTGGGTCCCTTCAATCAAATAGCTTTCAATCATCAGGCCCTTCACTTTCGACATAAGCGTCCTGGAGTTTTTGCGGCTTATCATAACTTCTCTGGCTATTCTTCTCTGTTCATTAAACTTCTTGTTAGAATTAGCATGATTCGTATCTACAATTATCGCCGGAAATTGAAGGTCTCTTTTCTTATAAGCCTCTGCAAGACGATTCAGATCTTCAAAGTGATAGTTAGGGATACATGTTCCATAGGGATTTACAGCTCCACGCATAATACAATGAGTCAAAGGATTACCGGGAGTTTGAACTTCCCATGCATTATAAACAAAATCATGAGGTATCTGAGCGGCCTGAACAGAATTAAGCATAACTTCAATATCACCACTGGTAGGGTTTTTCATACCGGCAGGAATATCAAGCCCGCTTATTGTAAGGCGGTGGAGCTGGTTCTCAACTGATCGGGCACCGACTGCAACATAGCTGAGGATATCCGCCAGGTATGGATAATTCCCGGGATATAACATCTCATCAGCAGCCGTCAGGTGAGATTCTTTCATGGCACGTATATGCATCTTGCGGATTGCCTTTAATCCCTTAACCATATTAGGGGCTTCAGAAGGCTTCGGCTGGTGGGCCATCCCCTTATATCCTTCTCCGGTTGTCCGAGGTTTGTTCGTATAAATACGGGGAATCAAAATAAGCTTCTCGGCCACTTCTTCCTGAAGACCTGCAAGCTTTGAAACATATTCACATAAAGCGTCCTCATTGTCCGCAGAGCAGGGACCGATAATTACTAAGAATTTATCACTCTCACCTTTAAAGACCGCAATAATTTCCTCATCCCTCTCTTTCTTAACCTGCTTAAGCTCTTTGGTCAAAGGAATGGATTTAAGAATTTCATCAACCTTCGGCATCTGTCTGATATATTTAAAACTCATAATTGTACCGCCGCTATTGTACTACATTTAAACAGAATGGAGCAATGCCGCCGGCAAACCCGGCCCCGGCATGTACACTATTACAATTCATTAACAAAAAAGTTCCCTGTTTTCTCTTTTCCTATTGTCGTCTCAGGGCCATGACCGGAAAGTACCTGTGTATTCTCCGGCAATTCGAGAAGACGTTTAAAGGACTCTTTCAGTTTCTCGATGCTGCCCCCGGGAAAGTCGGTCCTGCCGACAGAACCCTGAAATATTGTGTCGCCAGATACAACTATGCCCTCACCATACAGGCAGATTCCACCCTGGCTGTGGCCCGGAGTATGCATGACCTTAAAGCTGAGGTTACCAACCTTTATATCATCTCCCTCCTGGACAAAACTGTCAGGCTGCGGCAGTTCATCAACAGAGTAGCCCCAGAACGCAGCCTGCTCCTTAGCAAGATCATAGGTCCCCATGTCCTCTTTATGTAGTATGATTTTTGCCCCGGTGGCCTTTTTCACATCAGCAGCAGCTCCTATATGGTCGAAGTGCCCATGAGTGCAAATAATCGCGCTTACTTCCAGTCCATTCGCATTTACTTCGTTCATTATCCTGTCAGGTTCATCTCCAGGATCAATTACTATTGCCTGCTTAGTTACTTCATCACCAATTACATATGTGTTCTCTTCAAGCGGCCCAACAATTAGTCTCTTTATAATCATTTTCTCTCTCCTTCATTTAACAAAGATATAATATACAAAAAATATAGGGGCTAAAACAAATGACTGACCGGACCACGAGGTTACAGATTCCGGCATTTGAGCTTAGACATCATATTTTTTTCTTTTTCCTCATATTCAATAAATAGTTAAGCTCATCGCTTTTAATCAGGTACATTATTAATATATAAACAGCTATACATGTTCCAATTACTGCAGCCAGGATACTGCCTTTAATAAGAATGGAGGCACTGTCCTGCCACATAAGTCCTTTGATCATAAAGAATCCTGACATTCCCATAATCGCCGATGCGATAAAAGATACCGTAAACGACTTAGCTATTTTTTTCCCATCAACATTACCAAATCTCTTCCTGAGCAGGTGAAACAATATGAGAAAATTAACTGCCTGCGCTATAGCATTGGCCAGGGCCAGACCTCCATGCCTCATGGGTCC
>PIVU01000253.1 GCA_003354025.1 Nitrospirota bacterium | reverse complement strand
ACGGAGGAAAGATAACTATCAGGTCCCGATACAACAGCGGAGGTATGATCCATGTTTCAGTCTCAGACAACGGCCACGGTATTTCCAGTGAGGACCTTCAACATATTTTTGAACCTTTCTTTACTACAAAGGAGGAGGGGAAAGGCACAGGCCTGGGACTTTCTATTGCCCATGGAATCATCGATGAGCATAAAGGGCAATTAGATGTACAAAGCAGTGAAGGAGAAGGTACAACTTTTGAAATCCTGCTGCCTGTCAGCAGTGATAACATAACGGAGGCATGATACTATGAATGACGAGACAATTTTAGTTGTCGATGACGAAGAAGATATGCTGGAAAACTGCGCCAGGCTTCTTGAACGCAAGGGTTACTCCTGCGTCACTACGAGTAATCCTCTGGATGCGCCCGGTATTGTGTCAGAAATCAAGCCTTCTGTTGTTTTGACGGACCTGAAGATGCCTGGTAAAGACGGGATAGAGTTAATGAAAGAATTGAAAGAGATTGATTCGTCATTAATTATAATTGTCTTTACAGCATACGCATCAGTATCAGCTGCCGTTGATGCAATGAAAGACGGTGCATTTGATTTTATTCCCAAGCCTTTCAGTGCGGACCAGTTCATTGTTTCCATTGAACGGGCAATAAAGCACAGAAGGCTTGAAATGGAAAACAAGAACCTCCGCACGCAGATTGATAGCAGTTACGGTTTTGACAGAATTATTGGGAAGAGCAATGCTATTACCGCTGTATTCGAGTTGATCAAAAAGGTTGCCGGGACAGAGGCAAACATACTGATTTACGGAGAAAGCGGCACAGGAAAAGAATTGACCGCAAAGAGCGTGCATATTAACAGCCGTCGCAGGGACAGGGCCTTTGTACCTGTGGACTGTGTCGCGCTTGCCGAGAACCTGCTTGAAAGTGAACTTTTCGGTCACGAGAAGGGCTCATTTACAGGCGCACACGCAACCAAGCCGGGGCTGTTTGAACTGGCCGACAAAGGATCAATTTACTTTGACGAGATCGCAAAAATGAACCTTGCCACTCAGGCGAAGCTCCTGAGAGTATTGCAGGAAAGGCAGTTCCGCAGGGTAGGAGGCAGACACCTTCTGGATGTTGATTTCAGGGTAATATCTACGACTAACATTGATCTTAACGAAGCAATCTCCCGTGGCGACTTTATAGAAGATCTCTTCTGGCGGCTTAATGTTATCACTATAGAGATGCCGCCATTAAGAGAGCGGAGAGAGGACATTGAACTCCTAACACACCATTTCATAGATGAGTTTTCGGAGAAGAACAGAAAAAAAATTAAGGGCATAACGAGCGAGGCAAGCGAAATCCTCTACAATTACTACTGGCCCGGAAATATCAGGGAACTTCAGAATGTTATTGAACGCGCCACTTCACTGACCGATGACCGATATGTTAATGCCTCCGACCTGCCCGAGAACTTAATTGACTCTTCTTCGGATACTAATTACATGAAACACCTTCCCTTTAAATCGGCAAAACGGAAATGGCTTGAGTCTTTTGAGAAAAAATACTTCTCCGACATACTTAAGGAGTTCAACGGGAATATTTCAAAAGCAGCGCGCAAGGCCGGGATAGACAGGAAAACCGTTTATCGCATTCTCAAGAAGCATGGAATCGATTCAACTGGTTAGTGCTGGATTAATCCTTGCAAACCAAGGTCCTTCAATGATACCTTTAATACTGTCAGAAACAGGAATATTGAATAACAGGCTGCTGAAGAACTTAATCACAAGCCAAAGGATATAAGTAATATGAAAGTAGAAATATTTGACCCTGCAATGTGCTGTTCCTCAGGACTCTGCGGTCCGGGAGTTGACCCTCTGCTTGTGAAAGTGAATGAGGCAGTTCTCTGTTTACAAAAGCAGGGAGTGGAAGTAACAAGATTTAACCTCGCCCAGCAACCTCATGATTTTATGGCAAACTCTATTGTTGCCGACCTGCTCCATAAAAATGGCAAAAAATCATTACCCGCAGTTCTCGTAAACGGAGAAGTCTTTAAAACGGGTGAGTATCCATCCTATGAAGATCTGTGCAAGGCATTGGGGATTGACCCTTTATCAAAGGGCAGACCAATGACACTACAAGGATAACCATCAATAACCGGATGCGCCAAACACAACTGCACAGGAAAGTAGAGACATAAATGACAAAACATCTGTTTTTTTCCGGAAAGGGTGGTGTCGGCAAAACTACAATGGCAGCAGCCACTGCTATTTATTATGCCTCGAAGGGCAACAAAACTCTTATTGTTACAACTGACCCCGCATCAAACCTTGCCGATGTATTTGAACAGAGCATCGGCCACAAGGTTACTCCGATTAAAGATGTAGAAAACCTGTCTGCAATGGAAATTGATCCCGATGAAGCAACCAGGGAATACAAAGAAAGGATTATCGGCCCGTTCAGGGACATAATGCCCGATGACGTAATAGAATCTCTGGAGGAAAACCTGAGTGGAGGATGTACAACTGAAATGGCTTCCTTTGACAGGTTTGTGGACTTCATGGAAACCGGCGACTATGATATCGTTGTATTTGACACTGCGCCTACCGGCCACACAATCCGCATGCTCGAGCTACCCGTTGACTGGTCAAAGCATATTGAGGAAGCAGCAAAGGGAAGCGGCCAGACCTGTCTTGGACCGGTCCAGTCTATTCAACAATCCAAGGACAAATATGACAGGGCCATATTACTGCTGAGAGACGGCAGCAGTACAACATTTATTTTTGTAATGAAACCGGAAGAACTTTCTCTTTATGAAACATTGAGAGCTTCGAAAGAACTGGGCAATATAGGGATTACATCCAATGAGATAATTATCAATGGAATCCTGCCGCAGGAAGTATGCAGTTCATCTTTTTTTAAAACTAAGTTTGCTATGCAGCAGGAAATAATCAGCAAATGTGGAGAATCGATTAAAAAGCCTTCCCGTAATATCATCTTAAAAGATAATGAAGTAAAAGGCATAGATGCTTTAAAAAATATTGCAGCTGAGCTTTACGGTCTTTCATCATCCCCAGTAACTACACACGCGGATACTCCCAGTATTTCCGAATCATTTACTGAAGAATTTCTGAACATACATTCTCCTGACATAGACGAATTATTTTCCCCTGGGAACGGATCGAAGTCACTGTTTTTTACCGGCAAAGGCGGTGTTGGCAAAACAACACTATCCTGCATCACCGCCCTGCATATCTCCGGCAAGGGAAATAAAACGCTCCTTGTTACAACTGATCCCGCAGCACATATAGGAGAAGTGCTGGATAAACCAATAGGAACTGAACCGACAATGATAACAGATAACCTGTTTGCTGTTATGATTGACCAGAAAGAAGCATTCGATCAATATAAGAGCAAAGTCCTGGATGATGCACGGGGCCAATACTCAGATGATATGCTTACAGCAATGGAAGAGGAACTCAATTCGCCATGCATCGAGGAAATGGCTGCATTCGAAAAATTTGCTCAGTTTATGGAATCAGAAGAGTATGATGTAATCATTTTTGATACAGCGCCTACCGGTCATACTCTAAGACTGCTTGAACTACCCTTTGATTACTCAAAGCAGGTGGAAATGATGGGCCAGACATCAGCAGAAAGTTCTAATATAAAAAACGCCTCAAGGGAGAGGTTCACGAAAATGATAGAACGATTGAAGAACAAAAACCGTTCAGTATTCAGCCTTGTTCTCTACCCTGAATCAACTCCTATCGAAGAAGCTTATCGTGCAATGCTCGACCTAAAAAATGCCGGCATTGAAACACAGCTTGTCATTGCAAACATGGTGCTGCCTGAAAAGATTTGTACAAACGGTTTTTTTAAAAACAGGAGAGCAATGCAATTGAAATACCTTAAGACTATTCATGACAAATTCAACCTGCCCGTCCTCAGGTTTCCTTTGATGCAGGAAGAGGTGAAGGGGATTGAAGCTTTAAAAAACAGCCTGAAAAAATCATAGTCAGCAATTAATCATATTGCCTTTGTTTGTGATTTTTTGCAGTCTAATCCCCATGACTGCCTTAATATCATTTGCTAACATTCCTTTACGGAAGATTAA
>PIVU01000531.1 GCA_003354025.1 Nitrospirota bacterium | reverse complement strand
AAAACATCGCTCCTCTCCTGAGGCGTCAATTCATCGGTAAGAGCCATGAGAAAAAGATGTGATTTATTGAGCTCCTCTTCAAAGAAAAGAAGCTTGAACCACGCAAATGTCTCCTGAATGGATTCAAATGTCTCAATAAGAGTTTTCGTAATAGATAATTGAGGGTGAATAAATTTCAGCAAATCATACTCGGCAAGCCTCTTCATAGCTCTTATCGGCTCTGTCTCAATAAAGAGAAGATTCAATTCATCATACATCCGTGATCCCGATAATTTATTGAAAAGATTAATTCTCACTGCTGTCTTCAATAAATTAATGGTATGCTTGCTTATTTTAAATCCGAACCTTTCAGAGAAGCGGATAGCCCTGAATGCCCTGGTCGGATCTTCTATAAAACTCAGGTTATGCAGTATCCTTATTGTTTTCTCTTTTATGTCCCGCTGTCCTCCAAAGAAATCCAGCAGCAGTCCGAAACGTTCAGGATTTAATCGAATTGCCATAGTATTAATTGTAAAATCTCTCCTGTAAAGATCTTTTTTTATAGAAGACATTTCAACACGGGGAAGCGCTGCAGGGGACTCATAGTATTCAGTCCGTGCAGTGGCCACATCAAACTTCAAAAAGCCCGTACTTACTACTGCAGTGCCAAATCGCTTATGGTAAGTTGCTTTAACTTTGAGTTTCTTTGCAACTGTTTTTGCAAAAGCAATTCCATCTCCTTCAATCACTAAGTCAATATCAAGATTTGCTTCTCCACGAAGAAGGTCCCTTATCGATCCGCCTACAAGATAGGCCGAGTATCCCAGCCCCCCGGCAACTTCTCCGGCCAACTTAAGGAAATCAACAATATCAGAAGGGAACCTCGACTTAACACTTGCTGAAAGATTTTTTCCGATTGACGGTTTTTCCGTCAAATTCTCCCGACTATTAATCCTGTTTTTTCTCAGCAGACTTTCGTAGATAGACCTCAGGAGATCAGTCCTTGTAATAGCTCCAACAATATA
>PIVU01000252.1 GCA_003354025.1 Nitrospirota bacterium | reverse complement strand
AAATTGATCCTTTCAATTTGAATTCCTCCCAGCATTGATAACTCCTCCTTTTCCCGCACAGCATCAGCAGTCCGGACAAAGTCATTGTGAATATCACAGAAATTCTGCAATGTATCATAAAGGATGAGAAAGTGATAATCATTCATACGATAGGGTAAGTTATCCCTGTGGCAATTTAACATTTGCCTGAGGGTATGAAGTGCATTACCTGTATTGAATACCCTGCCGGCATTTGGCAACAGAATTTTGAGATCATCCGAACTTAATCCAGTATGTGCCGAATTCTCCTCAAAATCCCTTATCTGGTCAATCATCAAAGACATGCTATCTCTAAGAATTGCCATAAATACTATGTCCGGATTTGTTTGAAACTTCAGCATGATTGTCCCCAGATAATGATGTCAGGTGTATCAATAATATAATACAAAAAATAATAAAGTAAATATCGAATATTGAACAGGAAATAACAAACTCCGAAGTAGTATTGTCTTTGCTTCTCATGGTAGCTATAAAAAAAGGAGATGTCTTTTTCCGTTAAAGAAAATGGGACATCTCCCTATTGTTTTAATCTATGGCGTTTTGTCCTTACACTAAATCATTATCATTAACTGACGGCTTCTGGTAACTGTAATTAATATCAGTTGCCGGATTGCTTTGAACACCGACGCTGGCAAATTGTTCTGCCGCGGGCTCTGCTTTGCCGTTGATCTGCTCATCAACCCACATGGTAACAAGACGATAGTCATCTGCACCTTTTGATACGCGGGCGGTCATGATTACGGGCTTGCCTTTGCCGGGTGCTTCTGTGAGCGCAACGTTTTCACGGATAATCGGTGATACTTTTCCAGGGAACATCTCTTTAAGATTGTCCATGATTTCCCAGTGGATCCTGCGGCGTCTGTGTGCCCTGCAGGGAATTACTGCATCAATTTTGACTTCGGGGTTTAGCGGTTTAACGGCTTCAATGGCTACCGCCATTTGCTTTAAGCCGTTAAGTCCCAGTGGAGATGCTTCAACTGGAACTATAACGTGCTGGCTTGTCATGAGCGCGTTCATTGTATGGAAACCAAGGCTGGGCGGGCAATCAATAACAACGAGGTCCCAATCACCCCTTGTAAGTCCCAGGCAGTGAAATAATATCTCGTTTGCATTGTCTCCGGTGAACCACTGGTTTGCAGTTGCCATTGCCATTCCTGACGGTACCAGGTCAAGATTGGGAACTTCAGTTGATACAACAGGCAATGCGGTTTTGCTTTGCAAGGCATCGAGAAGTTCGCCTCCCTCATTCATGATTCCCACACTCATGCTTGCACTTCCCTGCGGGTCCATATCAACAAGAAGAACTTTCTTACCCATTTCACCCCAGCATGCTGCAAGGTTTACTGCTGTTGTTGTTTTACCAACTCCACCTTTAAGATTTACTACGGACACTACTCGCTTCATCTGCACAATTTACCTCCCCCTGTTTGGCTGTAACTATTGTTTGGATAATTTTATAGAAGTGATGCAGGTAGTAAGTTATATATTTTTAACTCAAATGTCAAGGTTTGAATAATTTTATAAGGGTTGTTTATGAGTTGCAGGCTGTTTGTATGTAAACACAGTCATAGGTTTTTTTTGTAAACATTACTGTAAATATAAATTGAGTCTGAATGATCCTTAATAAGTTGAGATAGTGAAAACTACCCATTGGTAGTAAGGAGAGTAAGAAATAGAATTACATCTCTATATTAAGTGGACTGGCAGATTCCGGATCCAAAGAATATGGATGAAGAGGGCTTTAGACAGGTAAGGTGTATGATTGAAGAAAAAGTAAAAGAACTTTTAAAGAAGTAATCTAATATGATGCAATAAGTGTCACTTATTATCTACACTACGGCAACGCATTCCTGTCTGATCTTCAGAACATAGTAGCCATTTGATTCCTGCATAGTCGGCCGACAATTCAAACAATTCTTAATAAAATCCTTTATCGTATCGAGCCGGTCATTTTCGCTCGTGCCCACAACTACCATGATGTCTTCCTGCTTATCCAATGACTCAAGGTATGCACTCCTGATCTTTTTGAATGAATCAATAAAAGACAGTTCCCTGATATCCAGTACCATTTTAACCTCCTTTCACAATTTACAACGAATATACTCTAACAAAAGAATGTTACAGGAATGTTACAAGGAATAAAAAAATAACGCTGGTTAGAGGTAAAATATTTTCACTATAGTACCCCGGCCTACTTTGCTCTCAACCTTCATCTGCCACTGGTGAGCTAAAACAATATGTTTTACAATAGCAAGTCCAAGGCCGGTACCGCCCAGTTCTCTTGAGCGGGATGGGTCTACCCTGAAAAATCTTTCACCTACGCGGGAGAGATACTCTTCCGGGATGCCGGAGCCGGTGTCTTTGATATAGAAGTATTTGTGTTCTCCTTCATGATCTGCTCCGGCCTCTATGACGCCGCTTTCGGTAAACTTAATGGCATTATCAAGGAGATTAAGCAGTATCTGCTCCAGTCTGTCCGGGTCGGCATTGATCGTAATATTTTCATTAATTATTGAATTTCTGAGGTGAAAATTCTTTTTATCAGCCTGAACAACAAAGGTTTTCAGTGCGCGGTCAATGAGGTCTTTAAGTTTAAGAGTCTTCTTGTTTATCTTAATTACACCCATCTCAATTCTTGAAAGAGTAAGCAGGTCTTCAACAAGCCGGTTTAAACGGTCACTCTGGGATGAGATGGTCCGAAGAAACTGCTCTGCATGTTCTTTATCGGCGAGTGCTCCGTCAAGAAGGGTCTCGGCAAACCCTTTGATAGAAGTTACTGGTGTTTTGAGTTCGTGCGAAACATTTGCAACAAAATCTTTTCTCATTTTCTCTAATTTTTTTATTTGTGTTGTATCATGGAAAATGGCAATAAATCCGGACAGCTCTCCTACCTGATAAGAAAGAGGCGATACGCGGACAGAGAGGTAATGCTCTTTAGGAAAATTCAGGACTATATCAACAGACCCGGGCATGCGGTCCTGTTTAACAGTATTAATGAGAGATGCAAAATCCGGACTTTTTACAATCTCGATATAGGATTGACCCTCGAGATGAATATTCCCAAAAAGCTCTCTTGCAGCATTGTTTGACAACTCAATGATATTGCTTGTATTAATAAGGAGCAGCGCGTCGGGAATGCTCTTAAGAACAACGCTCAGGCGGTTGGTCTTTTCGTTTCTCTCCTTAATAGTAGACTCCAGCTCCCCGGCCATTTCGTTTAGACTTTCTGCCAGTTCTGAAAACTCACCCGCTCCTTTGAGGTAAAGCCTCTTTCTGAAAAGTCCGTGACTGAGCGCTCCGGCATAATCAGACACTTTGCTTACATAAATCCTGATCCTGTCTGTCTGCCAGGTCAGCAGGGCCCCTGACATAAGGAGAAGAAGTATGACCGCAAGGTTTATCTTGATTCTGAGAGCATTGATTGATTTGTTTATGTCCTCCAGCGGCAGAGCGAGCCTGATAAAGGCGGACAACTTACCGTCCCGCTCAATTTTCCTTGCTGTATACAGAAGATCAAGACGGCTGGTATTACTGAAGCGTAAAGAGTAACCTGTACCGTCAATAGCGGCCTGTTTAATTTCAGGTTTGTCTGCATGATTGCCAATGACCGGAGATTCAATATGTGAGTCTCCAATAACAGTACCCTCAGGCGAAATGACTGAAACTCTGGCACCGGTCATTTGGTGAAATCGTCTGCAGAGGTTATCAAGTTCGTCCTTTTGCTGAAGAGGGATGTTGTCGGCGATGAGGATGGCTTGTACGGTCAGGCTTTCCTTTAGTTCATTAATATAAGTTGTCCTGACGATATTTGTGGCATAGCGCTCGATGAAAATAATTGAGACAAGAAGCACAAGGAAATATATTGCGAATGTGCGCCTGAAGAAATGTTTTTTCATAAGTCTCCGTCAAAATAGTATCCTATGCCTCTCCTGGTTTTTATGTAGACAGGGTTGGAAGGATCGTCCTCTATATGAGATCGAAGTCTTCTGACATGAACGTCTACAGTCCTGGGTTCAACATATGATTCATCTTTCCAGACAGCGTCCAGCAGCATGTTTCTATTGAATACTCTACCTTTTTTCTG
>PIVU01000251.1 GCA_003354025.1 Nitrospirota bacterium | reverse complement strand
CCGCTTCACGGGCTGCTTTTTAAATCAATTGAGATAAGTCGGTAAAACAGGATACAGGAGCAACTCCCAAATGGCCAGCCCCCACGTTCTGTGAAAGGAGTGCAATAGCCAGATTTGTACGATATTTATAATCCCTGGTTATCAATTCAATGCAGAAGGCTCCCTCAACAACAATTAATTATGAATGAATTATAATGACTCTGATATTGAAGATATATCTAAAGTATCAATGAACTTTGATGAAATTTACTTTGAGTATTGTCAGATTAAGTCAACAAGAAAGACAGAGCCATTGCTGACCCGTTTTAAAGATTCAAATTATTGCCCTTTTGAATTATTTAATCTGGTAAACTTAGAGCCTTTCAAGGATATATCAGCCATTAATCCCTTGACATCAGAAACAAAAGCAACAATAGGTTGTGCAATGGTAAATGTATTAATGTTCTTACTCCCGCCTGTATCTATCATAGCAATATTACCATCAACCCCCGCCTCCCATCCGGTATTTTCTCTAAACTTATTAACGGCTTCCTTTGTCATAAATGCAATAATGATGTCTTTCTTTTGTGCTCCCAGCTGCAAACCAAAAGATCCGGATGTAATTTTATAATAATCTATTGTCATACCCCCGACTCTCAATGCACCCTTCCCATACTCACCTCCAAGGATAAATCCTGCTTTAACAGTATTAGGAAGGATGAGCAGGCCTTTTGCTGTTTTGATAAACTCCTTTGCTCCCACTACATTCTTGTAAAATCGCTCCAGAGCAACATCCACACTCATATCAATTTCATTGGCTGAACTCGCAATTTCTTTCTTCCCGGTTTGTTTGCCAATGATGATCAATGCCAGTTCATCTATTTTATTACGGATATCATTAATGTCAGCAGTTTTCACTTCACTTGCGCTTAATATTGCCCCATTTTCTGTATCAATTAATCGTGAGTTGACATATATAATATCCCCCCATTTAATAACACTTCCGGTAATGATTCCTTTTACTCCGTACATTTCTCCGATTTTAGTTGCTGTTTTTTTATCTATAATTCCTGTCATCCCCAGTTCCTGTTCCTCTAATATCTTTTTTAACAAAACTCTCTCTCTTAAATCGTATGCATTCGACTTGTATAAGGCGTTTATCATCCATTCGGCAATTATAGCTCCTGCATCTTTTTCTCCAAGGTCCCCTTTGACTTCAAATTCCAGAACTGCAACATTTATTTTGTTATCTGATGCAAATCCGATACTGGTTGAAAAAGGGAATAATGCTAGAAGAATAATAATATTAATAATCTTTGACATGATGACTCCTAATTCATACTGAAAAGACAAAAAGTTAATCTGAAATTTATTTAAAAGTATTATTCAAGCTGGAACAAGTATAACAAATCGTTTGAATTTCAACAGAATTATCTTTAAATGCGAAGTATAATCTTTATTATTAAGACTGGCCTCTTGCCTGATAAGTTGAGATTAATAAAATGAGGATAACTGTAAGTTATCTTGATTTTTGAAGTATCCCTAGAAATCTCAATATGAGGGGACTAGTAATAAAAACCGGATAGATAGAATTTTGCTGATTTTAATCAACTATCAACAGGTTGACCTTGAATATACGAACATCCCAAGGATTAACCATTATCTTTTAATTCCTTTTGAGCAAATATTTCTATCAACCCAAGCGCCTTACTAAAATCCTCCCTGGGCACTTCATTGATAATGACCAGCCCCATTATACAGCCTCCTGCATATGCAGCAAAATACGCTTCTTCTTTATTATCAAGATTTAATGATTCAGTATATTCGCTAATAAAGCCGACATCCTGTTCACTAGGATCATCAATTTCAGACATTTGTCCTCTCCCCAATTCCATAAGGTTCATGGCAAAAGCATGAGGAGATAAATCGCTATGGAGTTCTTCAAGGTTGTTCATAATATTACGAAACTCGGGAAGTATTTTATTGCAAAAGTTAAATACTATTTCATCGAAAATTGCTTTCTGGCCCATTTCATTTCTCTCCTCTATTAACTTGACCTACGTGAGAACAACAAGGAGATTGATCAATATGTCAATCAATCTTTAGTTTCTTATGCACACCATCGCATATAGGGGCATTCTTTGTTTTCTGACAATTGCAGAGCGCTAACTTCTTTTTCTCTTTTACCCTGAACTCTAGCGGCTTAAATGCAGTACCTTCATGAGAACCGTCGCAGTATGGCAGTTTTTCAGACTTTCCGCATTTGCACCAAAGATATGTTCCAGGGTCCAGCTCAACCATTACTGGCATTACTTTACTCACGAAGCACCTCCATCAGTCATATAAGTCATCATAAGCTCTATATCTCCTCCGGCTTACACAGGTTTAAATCGCTGTGTGCTGCACGGCCGCATTTCCTGCAAAAGAACCGGGCATCCCTCACAAGTTCCCTTAGACGATCAAATTCCTTTTTGCCGGCTACCTTGCAAAGATGCTCGTCATTATAACAGTTTTCTCCGCCTCTGCAGTCTTCACTGTACTTTTTCCCCATCTTACCTCCATATTATTTTATATTTATCCATCTTCAATTAAAGGGGACAGAATATATACAGTTTAAATGACTGCAACATCCTGCTGTATGATTTTGATCATAGTTTAAGCAGCAATTACATTATATTTGTAAAACAATAAGTAATGGATTGAATCATCAAGAACTGAAGGTGCTTCTATTGATAGTTTAGACGACTTTACTGAATAGTGAACCCCTATTAGATTCACTGTTCCCATATGCAGCAACAGCCCTGGGTGAAACCTGATTTACGTGATGGGAAGTCTCATTAGGACCGTCATCTTTCAATAACTGCTCGATGACGTTATTAATACCTGTTGAGCTTATCTCATTTCCTTCTCCATCCTTTTCCTGCTGAATCTTCTCCAGTCTTGCCTGAGTTTCCATTCGTGTGGCAGCAGCAGCAACAAGGCGGTCCTGACTTGAGGGGTTTACAGGCGCACTTGCAGCCCTGCGAATTGCCTGGGCTTTTGCAATGGTGGCTTCAGGATCACCCGGTACTGGAGACAGGTCAATTGAAACTTCTCCACCTACAGCATAATGCCTTCCATCGGGGCCTACCTGCGTTGTGAATGAGACTCCACCTGCATATTTTCCCGCAGCAGCAGTATGGGCCTGCTCATGCTGGCGCACTTCCCGATCTCTAGCCTGAAGTGCTTCGACCTGCTTTTTTTCCTGTGTATTAATGGGACCAGAGGCTTTTATCGAAGTATCGTTACTTCCCTCTTCATTTGCTTCAAGGTGTGTTTTCTCTGTTCTTCTATCTCCGGGGTTTTGTACATCAGTTTTCTTTAAAACAGCCTCGCTCCGTGATTCTCCTGCCAGTATATCCTTATTATTAAATACTGACCCCTTTATGCTACTGGAGATTTCAACTACATCTCGGACTTCTTCGACTGATGTTCCGGAGTGTTTGTGATCTTTTTTTGGAGTACTTCTGTTTTCTCCAGCCTTATTCAAGTTAGAGACGTTATTTAAGAAAGATGTTATATGACTAATCATAGAAGTCCTTAAATGCGAAGATACATCTCTTTATCGGCATATTTGCATCTGAACTTCAACTCTCATTTATCCTTTCACTACAGCTCACACCCGGCATCACCCATTAGTATTTATTCCTTATATTAATTAGGCTGTTAGGATTACATATTTCATGTAAATACTCATACAGGACATAGTACCACTTACGAGGGGAATACATAATTAACTACTATTGAAAACGTATGGGGCGAGGCTGCAACTGCTGTGAAAAGAGCGGGCCGGTATCAAAGGGCAGGGAAACCCTGCCCCTACAATTCAGCAGGGATGGACCACTGCTTTGCCGGTAATCCTTGGTGGTACATATTTCTTTTTCATTGTTCGTTTCCTCCACTCTACTGTTAATTACTGATTTGTAATAATTATGTCAACGTTACTGTTGATCTCTCCCGTGGTTACAGTTATATTTCCTGATACATCCCTGCCGTCATCGCTTATTGTCATTCCCGTTCCCTGGAAGACTGATCCGAACTTACCCATAACCATTAAATAATAATTACCGCCTTCAGGGACTTTCAGTTTATATTGTCCATCAGCCTC
>PIVU01000530.1 GCA_003354025.1 Nitrospirota bacterium | reverse complement strand
AGAGCCCAGGGCGACCCAGAACCCAAAGATGACACTTTTCCTGGCGACTCTGGTTGGCAGGTTTGCCCTTGCAAACCTCGTCTCCCAAGCCCGAGGGCACCCTAAATCCTCAAAATCGGGCGCCCGAGCGAATCGTTTTAGTTCTTTCTTTCGCGTCAGCGAATCAAAGGATGCGCTTGTATCATGCTTGTTGAGAATTTAGCGTGTTTCAGTGTCGTACTGCAATCATTGGTTTGGTTGCTTTGCTGTTAGTTTGTTATTTTCTCTGTAATGGTTATTTCCTTGCAATAGTAGGTCCATGCTTTCTCATTATTTTCTATTTATTAATTTTCACTTCCTCTCCTTCTTTTTCTTTACCTTTATTTCATTTTTCTTCCAATTACTCTGTCTACTTGCCTGTCTGCTTGTTGCCCTGCTTTCTTTCCTTTCTGTATTCCTTAAATTATTTCCATTTGCGTTTGAATTTCATCTCCAGTGTTAACTTTGTTGTCAGTTCCATTTCCATTCCCTTTTCCTACCATTTCTATGTCCTTGCCCTCTCTGTTGTTTTCTTATTCCTTTCCAACTCCGTCCTTTTCTATCAAGGGTGCAAAAGCTTACGCGTGCTTGCTAGGTTCGTGAGCTGAGAGACCCATGCAAATATGGTGGGAGTAGCTCTGTAGGGAGGGCTTTGATTAGCAGGAGCAAAAACTAACCTTTCGCAGAGATACTTTCGCCGCACTTTTCACGTTTATTGCTGCATAGTTGTCAGTTTTCGCTTCTTAAAGCCTATGTAATTATTGGCATCATCTCTTGCCTTTGGATCTTCATCATCTCTTGCTTTGGGGCTGGCCACTACTTGCAGTTGCTTCGTGTCCGGACTCGGCTTATGTGCAGTGGTGGATTGGTTTTATGTCATGCCAGCTTGGCATGCTTCGCACATTATGCAGGCTTAAAGTATGACTATCACTTCCACTTTCATTACAAGTACTATGACAAGTGCAAAGACATATTACTACGAATGGAATAT
>PIVU01000529.1 GCA_003354025.1 Nitrospirota bacterium | reverse complement strand
TTTTTATTTGGAGTAAATTCCCCTCGTAAAAGCTCAAGGAGGGCGGTAAAGGCCCGAAAATAGCACTATCTCGACTAAATTTCTCCTCCTTTGGTCCTATAAAGTGACATAAAACCGGCTCCAAGGCAGGAAAATTGCGCCCGTGCGATAACCTACGAGTAGCTGCGGTCTAGGGACATCAAACATGCTGTGTGGGGGCTAGTTGGTGCCGATATATAGGGCCTAGAAGCCAAAATAGGCTCCAAAACGGTGAAAATATCGTTTTTTTCGATTTTTGGGTACCCAACGGACAAAAAAATAAAAAAATGATACCAGGATTCGCTTTTTTCCCCAGTTTTCTACCTCTAAAGCATCTAGAAATTAAAAAAATGGTACTTTAAGCGGCACTTAAGTGGCGCGATGAGGTGAATGTCGGGTTAGTGTGGGGGTGCTTTGCGGGGCTTATGGGCTATTTGGTGGCTCTGAGGAGCTGATAAGTGCCAAGATTTTGCTACCGGCGACCAATGAAATATATAAGGCGACTCTGGGGCTTCCATCTGACGTGAATTGGCCTCTAAGGAGCTGAGAAATTGCGGTTATGGCGCTGAAACAGCATCATCTCGACTAAATTTCGCCTCTTTCGGTACTCTAGAATAATATAAAACCGGTCCCAAGGCAACTGTTGTTCATCTGTACCAAACAAACCGTGTAATTGTGGTCTAGGGGCATAATAACGGCTGTTTGGGGGCTTGCTAATACGATATTTTGCGGGTTGGAAGCCAAAATATGCCCTAGAACGGTGAAAATAACGGTTTTTTCGATTTTTGGGTACCCAACGGACAAAAAAATAAAAAAATGATACCAGAAATCGTTTTTTCACCTTGTTTTCTACCTCTAAAGCATCTAGAAAGAAAAAAAAATGGACTTTTTTTTTTTAATAATTTCCCCTAGGAATTTATTCCTAATACCAGAGTTCAGATGAAATTCGAATAGCGCTCTTGCCCCCACATCACCCCACCTCATTGGCTTTTGTGCCA
>PIVU01000528.1 GCA_003354025.1 Nitrospirota bacterium | reverse complement strand
GTGAAGGGGTCAGGCTTGACTTATGGGTGTTTTCAGGTTAAATAGTTTCTAACCATGGCCCGTAAACCTCGCATACATTTTCCTGGCGCTTTTTATCATTGTCTTCTTCGTGGTAATGGAGGACAGGATATATATTTTTCAGATTCAGATAGAACCAAGTTTTATTTGCTTCTTCAGCAAGGAGTGGAACGATACAGGCATAGGATCCATGCCTTTTGCTGCATGACCAACCATATACATCTTGTTATTCAAGTAGGTGAAATTCCACTGTCTAGAATTATTCAGAATTTGAGTTTTCGTTATACTCGCTATATCAATGGTAATCTAGGCAGAATAGGTCACCTGTTTCAGGGACGATATAAAGCACTCGTTATTGATGCAGACAGTTACCTGCTGGATCTTGTCCGTTATGTCCACTTAAATCCGGTCCGGGCATCATTGACTGATCAGCCACATTTATACCTCTGGTCTTCTCATGGTTGTTATCTTGGAGAAAGGAATATCTCCTGGCTTACAACAGATTTTGTATTGGGCCAGTTCTCCGAGGATGAGAGGAAAGCCAGAACTCAATATGAACAATTTATAAAAAAGGATTTGGGTGGTTCCAGAAGACAGGAATTTTATAGCGGAACACATGAAGGAAGGATTCTTGGTTCTGATTTATTTGTGGAAAAAGCTCTCACTGTTGCCAACGAGGAGTATCAATCCAGATTTACATTGGAGCAAGTTCTCCAGGTGGTTGCACAGGAATTTGGTATAGTTCAATCTCAATTATCCTCATCCTGTCGCTATCGAAAACTATCACAGGCAAGGGCTGTTACTGCTTTCCTGGTAAATGAATCAAGTCATTTGAGTTTAACCGACCTGGCAAGGTGTTTAAATCGAGATCTTTCCGGATTAAGTCAGGCTGCAGGAAGATTACATAGACGCCTGGGACAGGATAGAGACTTGGATCTTCTTGTTAAAGAGATAAACAACAAATTGTCCGAATGCCCATAAGTCAAGCCTGACCCCGTACTT
>PIVU01000527.1 GCA_003354025.1 Nitrospirota bacterium | reverse complement strand
CAAGGTTTTTTTTCTACACTTTTCTTGAAAATGTAATAAATGAAACCTGTGCCGAAGTTACCATAAAAAAGTGTTGCTGCACAATAAAAAAAGCAGTACAAACACAAAAATGTAATACGAGTGGCGCAAAATGTAATACGAGTGGCGCAAAATGTAATACGAGTGGCGCAAAAAAACAAAAAAAAACACAAAAAAAAAACGGGTTGTTAGTGTTGAAAAACACCAGGTGAACAACAAAAAAAACAAAACAAAAACTGCCTCAGTTCACTGCAGTCTTCTCTAGCAAAAGTTTGTGTCCGGACGGTGTCACAGTTCCCGTTTAGTTTGCAGTCCAGTCCTCGTTTAGTTTGTGGCCGCGCTTCTAGTTTAGTTGTCAACGAGTTTCAGGTTCGAGCAAGGGTTCGAGTGTGGTGGCCTCGTTCGGCCACAAATAATTCGAGAGTGGTGACCGCGTTCGGCCACAAATAATTCGAAAGTGGTGGCTTCGTACGGCCAAGAAATAATTCGAAAGTGGTGGCCTCGTTCGGCCAAGAAATAATTCGAGTGTGTGGCCTCGTTCGGCCACAAATAATTCGAGAGTGTGGTGACCGCGTTCGGCCACGAATAATTCGAGAGTGGTGGCCGCGTTCGGCTAGGAATAATTCGGCGATGGACCATCATATGATGGTCCATTACCATCACCATCACCAATATCGATTGGACCATCATTTGATGGTCCATTTTAATCATCCCATCCTAATACCAAATACCAAAATATACCTTATATTATGTTTGTGCTGTGCTGTGTGTGTTGAAAGTAAAGAAAGAAAGCATGAAAAAGATAAAAAAAAACAAGTTTTTTTCTGAGCTACCAATGTCAGCCAATTCATTGGTCGATTTCGAGACGTTCCTTGTCTCTATAGAAACGAAAAAGTATTGTATGGTCCACTGCCCTATCGTATCTCGGTTTTATCGGCGGGGAGGGGCCTCGGCCACCCGACGATAAAACCTCGATACTCGTCAGTGGACCATAAAGTACTAT
>PIVU01000526.1 GCA_003354025.1 Nitrospirota bacterium | reverse complement strand
TTTTTTCCGATTGACGGTTTTTCCGTCAAATTCTCCCGACTATTAATCCTGTTTTTTCTCAGCAGACTTTCGTAGATAGACCTCAGGAGATCAGTCCTTGTAATAGCTCCAACAATATAATTGTCCTTAACAACAGGCATAAAACGCTGGTTTTGCTCTATCATAAACTGCTCTATTTCATCAATAGGTGTCCCTGGAGACACTTCATGAGTGTCAGTAGTGCAAAACTCCGAAACCCTGCTTCTTCCAAAACCATGGTAAAGGGCTTTTTCCACGGACTCTCTCGAAATAAGACCGAAATAAATGTTATCCGGTTTTAGTACCGGCAGCACATTTACACCATAGGTTGTCATACTTTTCTCGGCAGTCCTGAGGGTTTTGTTCCACGCTATGCATTTAACAGGACTTGTCATTATGTCCTTAGCCACTTTGCTAGGATGAATTTTTTCTTTTAATGTACTGAGCAGTCTTTCCTCGGTTGCTTCAAGAGTCAGATTTCTTACAACTGCCGATGCTGCCTGGGCATGTCCCCCGCCCCCAAGCACATGAAGTATTTCGGACACATCTACTTCAGGAGTATTGCTCCTTGCAATGACCTGGACCCTCTCCTCCATAATTACTACCAGGAATGTAGCATCGGAGTCTCTGGAATCACGTATTTTATTAGCTAGAAAAGCTATATCGCCTATATAGTTCTCTCTTGAAGCTGTAGCAATTCTTATCCGTATATCATGAATCACGTAGTCTTTAGAAGAATGAATCAGGTCATTCAGGAGATCGATTTCATCCGGACTCAGCTCTTTTGTCAAAAAGCTGGCAACAATTTTTAAATTAGCACCCTTTTTCAGAAGATAAGCGGCCGCAGTAATGTCTCTTACTGTAGTAGAGGGGAATAAAAGAGAGCCCGTCTCTTCATAAATTCCAAGCATTAACATCGTAGCTTCTTCCGGAGAAAGTTTCACTTTATCGTTTTGAATCATCTCCGTAAAAATTGTGCTGCAGGAGCCAACGTTTTCCAGAAC
>PIVU01000525.1 GCA_003354025.1 Nitrospirota bacterium | reverse complement strand
TTTGATGCTCCCTTTTATGTTTGTCAACTTCCCTTTCCATGTACTGTCACTTTCCCATAATTTATTCCCTACGATGTCCTCTTTCTTGGGGTGGTAGTCCGTTGAGTCCCCTATTATCGTGTTTATTGCTTGGAATGCATTATCCATTTCGATGTTGGAGTTTGCAAAATGATGTAACTTATAGCCGTTTTTCACCAATAACTTAGCCAATAATGCTCTAGTGAACTTCTTCTCTCCTTTAGTACCATGCGTGCATTCCAGTCTGACTGGAAAACCCGGATACTTATCATGAGTGGTGTCATTAGCCCCTGTTATGCGAGGTTCCAGCCTTTTCTCGGATTTATGGCCGTGGGTAGCTATATGGTCCCCTTTGATATTTAGCTCTGCCCAAACTAGCCCATGATCTGTTAAGATATACGGATTAACTTCCAGCCATCCTGTGGAGATTGTTCTATCCTGCATTCCTTTATTTGCCATTATGTGGGTGAGCTTTGCTTTGGAGCTGCTGTTCACCACCCTGGTGAAAACCTCATCACACTGAGGGTGAAATTGTGTAATTAATTCTGTTAGGGATGTCCTGTCGTCATTGTAGTAATCAAGCAGATGCTTGTTTTTCACAAGGTGATCCTTGTAGGTCATCGGTTGACCCTTTGTTAATCTCTGATTTTGTGTCAAAGTACAGTTCTTATCTCCGATTTCTATGTAGGCTTTTTTCCTATTGTTTCCAGCCTTTGCAGCCCAATCTTTCAGGGTTTTATAAAACTCCTCCTGCTCCTCCTTTAGATTAGCATTATTCATGTAACCACTTGCTACATTGAGAGAAAATCCCTTCGTGCCGGTGAAACGAATCATGACTGCTCGTTTGTTTTCCCCATCAATGTAAGTGCCACTAGGGGTGAGTGGAATGTCCTTCTGATTCCAAATGATGAGGGATCCTATTGATGCCTTTCCATCAATGTGTGTGGTTCTATAACTCAAGCCCTTTTGAGTCATCATTGTTTTGACCATTGCTAGGCTTGTGTC
>PIVU01000250.1 GCA_003354025.1 Nitrospirota bacterium | reverse complement strand
ACAAAGAAAAAACCTATTGTGTTTACATCATCTGAAAGGGACGCCGGGCCTGCTGACTGGGGAGCTATTAACCTTCTTGGCAGCAAAGGCAATATAATTGAATATGCAAAAATTCTTTGCGCCTACAACGGCGTTCATGCCCATGGATCAACTGCCCTGATTTCCCATTCCGAGTTTATGAGAAACGGTGTTGCCATATCTTTCAAGAAAGAGTTTGAGTATCCTGATCTTGAATGGTTTGGGGAAGAAGCTGATCTTGTAATCACTCACAACCTTATTCACAATAATAAGGGAGGAATTGGTTTCAGAAAGGCAAACACTACTATTTCTTACAATGAAGTGCGGAATAATAAATTCTTTGGGATCTGGCCCAAAGAAGATTCAACGGGCATTATAAGCTACAATGATATCCAGGAGAATAAAAAAAATATACTCCTTTATCAGGTCACGGAAATGAAGATACAATACAACAATATATATGACCCGAGGGATTATAATATGGCTGTTGCCGAGGCACAGGATACTGATGTTGAAGTGGGCAACAACTGGTGGGGAACTGTTAATATTAACAAGATTGAAGAGACTGTGTTTGACCAAATGGACGATGAAGAAGTTGGAAGAGTGAAGTACGAACCGATATTAAGATCGAAAGTAAAAGGGGCCGGGATTTAGAAACGGCTGTTTTTTTAATTACAAATTACTAATTACGGATAAGCATGAATAACCCCGAAGAAAAAAAGGTAACATGGCTTGCGAGTATAGCCCACTTTCTGACTCATGGGTACATGACTCTTCTTCCTGCAGTTCTTGTTGTTCTTACCGGTATTGAAGGTCTGACTTTTTTTGAGATAGGAGTAATAGGGACAGTAGGCTATATGCTCTATGGGGTGGGTTCAATTCCAGCAGGTATTCTCACTGATAAATACGGGGCAAAGAGGATGTTGACTGCAGGAGTGATCGGTATGGCGGTCACATCTATTCTTGTGGGGATTTCTCCGGTTGGATGGTTTTTTGCAATAACATACGGGTTGCTTGGACTGGCAGCGAGTATATACCATCCGTCAGGTCTTCCTTTAATTGCCAAGCACATTCAGAAAAAAGGAAAGGCACTCGGAGTCCATGGAATCCTGGGGAATCTCGGCATTACAGTGGGGCCTCTTTTTGCCGCTGCTATGATAATGGTATTTAATACGTGGCGGGCCGCTTACATAGCGTTCGGCATTATAGGCCTGGGGTTTGCGTATTATATGCATAAGATTTCAGTTGAAGATGAGGCTGACCTATCTCTTTCTGATATTACTAACTGGTACAGGAACCGGAAAGCTGCCAAATCTGCAGCAGCTGCCGGGATGAAAACTGGTCCGGCATCAGGAGAGAGCGGTGATTTATTTACGGGAAATAACATCGATCCTGACAAGACACTGGTTATTCCTGTTTCATTGATTATGCTATATGTTGGATGTGTTCTATTTGGTTTTATCTACAGAGGATCGATAACATATTTCCCCACTCTTTTTCAGCAGGAAATAGACTTTATCTCATCGCAGCTCCCTCCAAAACCAACGGTTCTTGCAGGGCTTCTGACAAGCGTTGTTCTATCGGCGGGTATGATCGGACTCTGGCTTGCAGGATACATAAGTGACAGGATAAAAAGACCGGAGGCTGCACAGATAGTTGTTTTTGCGGCCATTGTTCCGCTGCTTTATATTATCAGCAATAGCTCTGAAGTGCCTGTGCTTATTTACAGTGCGATTTTCTCTCTCGTTTTTTTTGGATGGCAGCCCCTGCAGAATACATTGATAGCTAAATATACATCGAAAGGTTCACATGGCATAGGATATGGGATCAATTTCTTTCTCATAATGGGAGTCGGCTCTCTTGCAACAGCGGCCGGCGGCTATCTGACTGATGAACATGGAGCCTACGCAGTGTACTCTATGCTTGCCATAGTTGCGGTAATAGGTATTGTCGTGGCTATCGCGGTTTTGAAATTTAATAAGTATTCCATTAAGCTAAATTATTCACTACTTAAGGAAAGATAATTACGAATTACAAATTATGAATTACGAATGTAGGATGTGCCGGAGGATTAATTGAAAATATATAGAAATCCCGATGTGATGTGGAGAGAGGAAGACGAGTATAAGGAGCAGGCACTTGAAGGCCTCGAGAAGGGTGATGATGTGGAAGAGGTCGGTACGTCTGTCCTGTATTCCGGGGGTACTATGCTGTCTCTTAATCTGCTCGGTACAGAGGTCTGGAAATTGTGTGATGGAAAGACTGCAGGTGAGATTGTATCTGCTCTGCTTGAAGAGTTTGATGTTGAGAGAGATGTGTTAAGTAAAGATGTTGAAGCATTTGTCGATGAATTGAAAGAGAAGGATTTTATCCGTTATGAAGAATAGCTTCCTTCCCAGTGCCCCGCTTACAATTAACTGGGCTGTAACCAATAAGTGCAATTTTAAATGCAGCCACTGCTACAGCAGAAATGATCCTGATGATGAGCTGGATTTTGAAGTACTGTCAAAGTGTATTAAACTCGCTGCTGATGCTGGTGTTCTTTCTATTAATTTTGGAGGCGGCGAACCGCTTCTAAGAAAAGACCTTCTTGATATTTCAGAATTTGCTTTTAAGAGCGGTATGCGTGTTTCAATGAACAGCAACGGTTATATGATAGATGTGAAAATGGCTGCAGCTCTGAAGTCGCATGGCTTTACAAAAATCGGGATAAGCATTGACAGTCACCTGCCGGAAGTGCATGATGAGTTCAGGGGAATAAAGGGCAGCCATGCCAAAGCTGTGCAGGCACTGGATCATCTGAATAAAGCAGGTATTGAAACATCGATCTCTACGGTTATCTGCAAAATTAATCACAATGCTATTGAAGATCTAATCGATTTCGCAATTGAACAAAAGGTGAAACAGCTTAACTTTCATAACTTCAAATGTTCAGGGCTTGGCTATTCGAATAAGGATGAACTTGATCTGAGCAGTGATGAATGGAAGGAGTTTTACCGTAAGGCGCTTGAGGAAAAGAAGAACGTCAAGGGACTTGATATTTCACTGGATGATCCGATTATTGCTCTGCTTGGTGAAAGTAAGAGTGACTCAATGGTCAAGGGCAGCATCTGCGGCAAGTTGTCGCTGAATATCAAAACCAATGGTGAAATTACCCCCTGCGGTTTTATCCCCATTACAATAGGCAATATTACAAAAGACGATCTTAAGGAAATATGGAAAAGTTCTGAAGTGCTGGAAAAAATGAGGCATAAAAAGGCTACGGGCAAATGCACAAAGTGCGGTAACTTTGAAGACTGCCTGGGGGGATGTACTGCCAGGGCAATTGCTTTGACTGGAGACATGAATAACCCTGATCCTCATTGCTGGTATGATGGATAACTCTTCAATTACAAGTTACGAATTACGAATTACGTATTTAACACATACGTTGCTTGCTGCAATATTGTACTACTATGATTAACCCTCTTCTCAATCCATTCATTATCTACTGGGACCTTAATCCAGCTGAAAGCGATAGAGATCTTAATGCACGTATTTGTGACGAAATTTTGAGGGCCAGGTTGTTTGTCTTGAATCTGCGGGACACTTCAGGACAAGTAAGCGAGTCGCTTGTTGATATCCTTTCAAAAATGACGGGTAAGCAGCCCAGGGTTAATGTTACTGTTATGGCTTCCTGTCTTGGAGAAAAGACTATTGAAAATATTCTGAGTCGAGATAATACAGAGGTTTATGTTGAATTCCAGTCTGCTGACGAACTGTCTGCATCTGAAGGTGCTTTGAAGGAATTACATGCTAAGGGACATACAACAGCTTTGTCTTTTTATTTAACTCGAGACAACTGGAAGGACATACCCACGGTTATTAAGTTTTGCGGAGAGAATGATATCCATGAACTCAAGCTGCCTATTCAGAGGGCTGGCGGAGAGATGTTCTACTTATCCTCTGAAGAAGGCATAAGGCTTCGGGAGCAGCTTAAAGACATTGAGTTGTCTCATATGAAACTTGTTATTCATGACCCATTTCTCTGGGAGCTTTTTCATGGCAAAACCAATCCGAACGAAGAAGGCTGCAATGCGGCCCGTACGATGATGTTTGTTGATGAAAACTATGATGTAACGCCTTGCCCCATAATGCCCGTTTCAATCGGTAATCTTCGAAA
>PIVU01000249.1 GCA_003354025.1 Nitrospirota bacterium | reverse complement strand
TTCGCCAGCCACTGCAGATTATTACTTCATCTGTAGATCTTGCAAAGGGTAAAATTCCTGAAAATTCGGAGGTCTCTAACCTCTTTAAGGTTATAAAAGAGGGATGTTTCAGGCTGAATACAATTATAGAGAGGATCAGTCGAATAACCCGATACAGGACTAAGCATTATATCCAGGATGAGAAAATACTGGATATTGAAGAGTCGTCGGAACGTCGGAAAAATTTAAGAGATAAGTAATATTGCTTGCAGCAAATAAATTACCCTGTATCTCTCCATAGAGAGGGATACAGGGAGTGTAAATCGATCGCATTTTTTATATTAATCAATCTTTTTAAATGCCTGCTTCTTTGCCTTGCATACCGGACACTCGTCGGGCGCTTCACCTTCAGCAGTATAGCCGCAGATGTCACAGACATAATAGTCGGTATCTTCATTACTGCCCAGAGTGTCAAGCGCTTTTTGATACAGACCAGCATGGATCTTCTCAACTTCATTAGCCAACTGGAAACTTCTTAGGGCTCCCTTGTTTCCCTCTTCTTCAGCGTCCTTGATCATCTCAGGATACATTTTTTCAAACTCAAAAGTTTCACCACCGATAGCGGCCTCGATATTTTCCTTTGTGGTCTTAATTCCGCCAAGCTGTTTAAGGTGTGCATGTGCATGTACAGTTTCAGCAGCAGCAGCGGCCCTGAATAGTTTTGCCACCTGGGAGTGGCCTTCTTTTTCAGCCTGTTTTGCAAAGGCCAGGTATTTTCTGTTTGCCTGAGATTCACCGGCGAATGCGTCCTGTAAATGTTTTTCCGACTTTGACATCATATACCTCCATTGATTTTAAAGTGATTTAATTATATTTCATTTTTGTTGAAGGAAGCTAGACTCCGGTTATCAAGCCGAGTATGATGTTCTTCATCATTCTACTTGAACCCCTGTCTGCCGACAGGCAGGCTCGAACCCTGGACCCCTTGAATCCTGTTTTTATTCCGTTACTGTTATTTCTTTCGTTGCTTCCCACTGTCCATGAAGGTTGCACCTTTCAATTACCCTGAGAGTTGAGGATGCATGTTTGCTGTGTCTTGCAAGAGTGAGCGTTACTTCCGGCCTGGTGAACTTTGGTGTCAGGTCTACTCGCGCAAAAAAGTTGTTTTTGAAATATACATCAATCCATTGAATGTGATGTCCTTCATCCATGACATGGGGGATTTCTCCTACATTGATGCTTACCTTAAATGGTTCTCCTGCCTTTACCGTATCAGGACAATCAATAACCGGCATATGTTTTTTTTCAGTCTCTGTCATATTTGAAGCATCTGCAGGTTTATTCATTCCACAAAATAGTCCTTTATCCGACATTGTTAATCTCCCTCTTTTGTATAAAGTTATTGTAGTAAGTTGTTGTCTCGATGTTACTCCTCAGAGACAGGCTCAAAAGCACTTTTGGGCGCATTGCATACCGGACAGTTCCATTCATCTGGCAGCTTGTCAAAGGGCGTGTTTTCAGCCTCTTCGTCATATTCATATCCGCAGACAGTACATCGGTACTTCATTCAGGTCCCCTCCTTGTGTATATGATTGTTTTATAAGTGTTATGAATTATTTTATCACTGCTTTACCGCATTCAGCGCATACTGCCTCAGGTTCATCGCTCCATACTTCTACTTCAGCTTTACAATGAGGGCATAAGAGCTCCACCGGGACTGGTGCTGATTTTACAGAACATGCCGGTTTTTCTTCGAGCTTTCTATCCGTCATAAGCCTTCCTCCAGCCTTCTTTTTTTAGCCTGCTCATTCTTTTGGTTGCCCAGTTTTTGATTTCCCTGAAGTATTGAGCAGGATCTGTTTTCGCCAGCTTGGCAATCTTCTTCCGCTCTTTGGCGCTTTCAAGGTGGTCTCCCGGATAGAACCCCCTCCATGTCACATATCCTTCATCAAATAAAAGCTCCGGGGATAATTGCTCTTTATTATATGGCAGACGGCCTTTATAAAGCTCCGTGATTTCCATATCAAAGTGTATTACCCACTCGTTGTCCTTCAACATTAAATCTGTATTGACCGGGACTTCTCCTGAACACTCAGGGCAATAGAGGGCCTCTACCGTCTCCGGCGGCATTAATTCATTTTTAAACATAAAACTTGCTTCGTTCTTTCCGCATTTACATACTACTGAATGATCCATACACATGATAGATACCTCCTGTTAACTAGAGCACTTGCATCCGCAGCCTGATGATCCCTCTTTTTCCATTGAGCCCGTTTCACCGCACTTCGGGCATTCCTTGGGTTTGCATCTTCCGTCCTTTGTTTCTCCGCAGCTTTTGCACTTAAATGTGGCCATTTTAATTTCCTCCCTTTTGTTTGCATTTCGGGCATATCCCGTAAAACTCTATATGATTACCAATTATATCAAATGACTCCTGTGTTTCAGCAGGAACGTCTATTGAAAAGCTCTTGTGAATATCGGAGATCCTTTTGCACCTGATACAGATCAAGTGATGATGCTGTCCTGTTTCAGGATCATAACGTCTACGTTCGGAGTCAATAGTCAGTTCCAGCAGGTGACCGTTCTTTTTCAGGGCTTCAATTGTTTTGTACACTGTTGCAAAGGACATCATGGGATATTTCTTTTTTACCTCATTATAAATCATTTCTGCTGAAGGGTGGTCTGTGTTGCCTTCAAGGTATTGAAGAACAGCCAGCCTTTGGGGTGTTAACTTTAGTCCTATGCGTCTGTATTTTTCCATTTAGTTGTCCGATAATGATTATTGATAGATAAAGATTATCACGGGAGAGTCGTTATTGTCAAGCAAAAAATAATAAAAGCATATATTTTTTAAAAAAGATTTGTTTTGAAATGGTTGCGTCTCATGTTAGCATTGTATCAGGAGGTGTTTATATGAAAAAAATCTATTGGTTGAGCAGTATAATTTTGGCAATGACTATTGGCATTGCGTGCGCGCTTCATCCATCAGTAAAACCATCCCCAAATGGCATTCAGCTTCCAGTGAACTATAAGGATTGGCCGGTTATTGCGCCCTCTTATCGTTCCGATAACAACACAATAAGGGTAATTCTCGGAAATGAAATAGCGGTAAGGGCAGCCAGGTCAGGCAATGTTGTTCCCTGGCCGGAGGGGGCCATACTAGCCAAAATTGTCTGGAAAGAGAAGAGTCATGAAAAGTGGACTTCAGCATTGCTGCCCGGTAAATTTGTGCATGCTGAATTTATGATTAAGGACTCAGCGAAATACTCATCAACAGGTGGATGGGGCTTTGCACGGTGGAAAGGGCTTGAGCAGATACCTTACGGGGATGATGCTAATTTTGTTCAGCAGTGCTTTGGCTGTCATACACCGGTTAAGGAGAATGATTATGTTTTTACCAGGCCGGCGGAGATGCCGTGACTAAAATGATATTTTAGAAAATCCCTCTTCATCCCCCTCGATACGAGTCTCCGCTAAAAGGAGCTCCGACTTTGCTAAAGGGGAGTTAATTATTCCCCTCTTTGGAAAAGAGGGGGTAGGGGAGATTTTTATTAACTGCCGACTGAGTCTAGAAGTTTATTTTAAAGGCCACAGCTTCTCTTCCATCGACCGTAACAGCTTGCCCATTGTTGAATGCTTCAAAGCTGAAAACGCTATTGCATTAAACCTGTGACTGACCGCATCAGCTATCTCTTGATCTACAAGATCAGCCTTATTGAATGCAAGCAGAATTCGTTTGTCTGAAACTCCCAGTTCTGACAGGATAGTTTCTACAGATTGCATTTGCTGTTCAAATCGCGGGTTGGAAATATCGATTACATGCAGAAGAAGATCTGCATCTTCAAGCTCCTCTAAAGTTGCTTTAAACGCAGCAAACAGGTCTTTCGGCAGGTCACGTATAAAACCTACTGTATCAGTAATTATAACGTCTCTTTCCTTTGGGAAACGCAGCCTCCTGCTTGCTGTGTCAAGTGTTGCAAACATTTTATCTTCCACAAAAGTTTTGCTTCGGGTCAGACTGTTAAGCAGTGTGGATTTCCCGGCGTTGGTATATCCAACGATTGATATGATCGGTAATCCCTCAGAGACCCTTCTGGACTTGCGCTGCTGTCTTGCCCGGCTGAGAGATTTAAGTTGCTTTTCTAATAATGTAATTCGTTCACGGACCCGCCTTCTGTCAACTTCAAGCTTCATTTCTCCCGG
>PIVU01000056.1 GCA_003354025.1 Nitrospirota bacterium | reverse complement strand
ATAAATTGCTGTACCAGTTCACGATTGTAGTGGAATTCGCTCCATTCATAGAGCTTCCTCAGGGCCTCGGTAGGCAGCATTTTGGTCTGATAACACCGGTTGGATGTTATCGCGTCATATACGTCTACAATTGCCGACATCTGCCCGTACTGACTTATGTTCTCACCTGTGAGCTTCCGGGGATACCCGGTGCCGTCAATTCGTTCGTGGTGATGCACGACGGCTTCGTAAGACACACTATCCACACCGTCAGCATCCTCAAGGATGGCCCGGCTGTTTTCCACATGCTCTTGCACTGCGGAGAGCTCATCATTGGTTAAGGCCCCCTTTTTCGTCAGGATACCGGAAGACACTTTTATCTTGCCGACGTCATGCAGCAGCCCGCCGATTCCGAGCTTTTTTATGAGGTCGTAATCGAAACCGAGTTGTCGTCCAAAGGCTATGATGAGTGCGCCGACACTGACGGAGTGTTCAAAGGTGTATTCATCGACCTTCTTTATCCTGCTGAGGCTTGTCAGCGCTGTCTTGTTCCTGAGGATCGAGTGTACAAGTTTTTCAGCCAGCGGCTCTACTTTTTCAATTTTAACCTGCCGGCCGACCCGTATGTCTTCCATCAGGCTCCGGACAGCTTTTTTTGCCTCATTCTTGATCGATTTTGCCTTAACCATTTCTTCCTGTACGGGAACAGTGTCATGATAGGTTACCGTTTTTTCGATGACACGGCACATCTCGTCATTGACTTCCCTGATGACCTCCTCCCGGGTCGGGGCATCGTGCACATCCGTGCCTTTTTCCGAGTCAATATAGACATGACGAATGCCGTAATCAATTATTCTTTTGATGGTTCTTTCGCGTTTGACTTTGATGCTGTTGTTGAGGAAAGGATGCCGCATCCACCCGCAATCGAATTCATCAATAAACATGCCGGGCTTGAGCTTATCAATACTGATTTTCCTGATCATGACGTATTGTATCAAAAAAAGGAGCCGTAAGAATGTGATTTAACTCAACAGTTAGCTGATATTATAGGAGGATAGTCAGATTTAAAATTAATCTGCTTCCCTCAGCATCAACTTTCTGCCATAAGGACATACAGGAATGCACTGACCGCAGAATGTATATCCAACTCCCGGTACCGTCATGTACTTAAGAGTATTATTATGACATTTATCAAGGTCAAGGGCTTCGTCACGATTTGAATAATGAAGCTCCGTATTAACATTCCTGATGGCGCCGGCCGGGCATGCATCTTTGCACTTGGTGCAATTACCACAGCGGTTCTTAATGGGAGAATCGAACTTAAGCGGCATATCGGTCAGCACCGATGTAAGCCTTACTCTAGGGCCATATTTTGTAGTAACCAGAAGAAGACTTTTTCCCTGCCAACCCAGTCCGGCCATTATAGCTATTGCCTTGTGAGACACACTACCTTCGGTTCCGCCTTCTACGATTTTTTTTGATGCGGGTACGGCCTCTGCTTTAAAACCCCTGCTCATTATCCAGCCTACTATTGACTCGGTCATATTGTTAAGCCTTGAGTTTATGTCTTTGCAGTTATCAGCATAGGATGGGGTCGGCTCTCCATGCATTTCAGCCGCTGCTTTCATATCCAGGGTTACTGCGATGGAGATTGCAGCTGTATAGGGAGCAAGCAGGTCTTTGGGTTCTGTCGGAAGTTCTTCTTTTAAATGATTAAGGTCAGCTATACCGACCATCTCTGCACCTTGATTAAGGCAGTACGCCTTACAATCATTAGTTTGCTTATCCTCTTTATCGCCCATGATTAATAATAACCAAGACTTCAAAAGATGTGCAACCATGAATGATATACCAATTTATGATATGATCTTTGTAATATGACAATAAGATCAAATAAAGTAATCATCATTTGTATTTTGGCGTTGTCCATAATATATTTATCTATAACACTTTCTGCCGACTCAGCAGAAATCCATGATGCGCCGCCCGGCACGATTGCAGTAACCGGAACCGCTTTTGACCACTATGCCCCGGATACTGTTGAAATAGTCCTTGCTGTTGAGAGCAGGAACTTATCGGCATCGGGAGCTGCAGAAAGTAACAGGGCCATTATGGATAAAGTAATTACCAAGCTGAAACGGTTGATTGACCCCGGGCAGGACAGGATAAAGACCATCTCTTACAACCTTCAGCCCAGAAACGAATATGACCGGAAACAGCAAAAGAGCATTATGGTCGGATACACTGCAACTAATCAGATATCAGTAAAAACAAAAAAGATCCACAAAGCAGGGGACATTATCGACAGTGCAATCTCATCGGGTGCAAACAGAGTACAAAGCATAAACTTCAGCATCATTGAGACAAAAGAATTCTGCAGGACACTTCTCTCAAAGGCCGCTAAAAGTGCAAGAGATGAGGCTGACACTGTTGCATCAGCTTTTGAAACAGTGATATCAGGAGTAAAGGAAGCATCATCCAGCTGCAGTACGCATGAGCAAAGGCCTGTTGTAAGGTATGAAATGATGCAGGGAAAGACCGCATCCATGGCATCTACACCTGTAAAGGCGGGGGATATCAAGCTGACAGCAACAGTACGAACTGTTTTTACATTACGCAACTAGTTATAATTTGTATTTTCCGATCAATCAAACACAGTCACACTGCCGGGATTATCAAGGTTCACCAGGATGTCCTTCAGATGGCGTTCATTTGTACGATTAGTTGAAAGTGGCGGAATTTTGTTGAATTCAAAAAAATCAACGGCCATTGTTTCATCACTAGTTCTTGCCTCACCACCGATTATTTCGCAGAGAAAAACGATTTTGTACGCATGATAAAAATCAAGAGGTCTGCCTTCGCGGTTTGCATCGTATACGCCGATTATCTTTTTGACCTCCACATCATAGCCGCTCTCTTCAAGCACTTCACGCGCCACCATTTCAGCTGGTGCCTCCCCGACATCAGCCCATCCTCCGGGCATACACCAGCATTCATCAGAGCGCTCCTGCACGAGAAGGATTTTACCGTCTCGGACAATCGCACCTCGTACGTCAACTTTTGCAGTAGCATATCCGGGCTGGATACTGAAATTGTTCTGTATTGTTTCTTTAGGAATGGTTGTATGACTGTGAGTGATTTCTGCAGCAATCTCCATCAAGCGACTGTATCGCTGAGTATCAAAGCTGTTCAAACTATAGGTGAGACCGGTCTGGCTTATGGCCTGGATTTCCCGAGCCCATGCAAGCCATCGGGACACATTCTGATCTGACATTATGTTGTTCCTTTCATGAACAATATGGTTAATCCCTGACTATAGCTAGCTTGACGCAGTTAATATAATCTTTCGTTCCAGTGGACGGTCGAACAGGTAGCATAATTGTTTATGTTAACGTATTTCTTATATATATATTAAGTTGCTGGTTAAATATGGGATATGCAAGAGAATAAATTGATAATTGAATAAGAGTATAATCAGTTTATGACTAATCAGCACCACAAAAGCAAACCTGTTCAGGGGAAAACCTATTCTCTTTTCGGAATTAATAACGATACAGAGCACTATTACAATCTAATCCGAAAACTAACGAATGACTTCCTTTTGAAATGCCCTTATGAGAAGAAATTACTAAGTCACGTACAGAGTGCCGGAGGTAAAAGTACATTAATAAAGAAACTATCAGTAAAGCAAATGGACAAACCTCTTATGTCGTTTATAAATAAAACATTGAAAGCCACCCTTTCAGTCTATACACCAGGGGTTAAATCTCATTTAAGCAAAATACCGATTTCCCAGAAGCTTGATCCGATAATAAAGACAAAAGAGTATCAATATCACCTCTACATGATAGAAATAGAGTTGATAAACAGGATTTACAAGAAAGACTTCAAACAAAGCGCATACAAGTTTGCCATGATTGCCCATTGTCTTCGCGATTTCAGGCCGGAGTGCAAATCAGTATCAGGTGATTATGAGTCGATATGCACGGGATGCACAAAAGACTGCTTTATTCATCTCGGAAGTACATTACTTAAGAAATATGACATTCATCCTTACATATCAGTATCCATGGACCTAGATAAGCCTTTTAATAAGATACAGCGTGAACATGGAAGCTCCGGTGCATTAGGCATTGCATGCGTCCCCGAACTTGCCATGGGCATGAGATTATGTATCAAACTTGGCATCCCTCCAATAGGCATTCCCCTTGATGCAAACCGCTGTGCAAGATGGATGAAAAAGACCCATGAGAGTTCCTTTAATATTCAGGAACTGGAGAAGCTTATTTTGTAGTATCCCCAATTCGTTATATTATTACCTTCCTATAGCTGCTTTCCATTGACTAATACAGGCAAATATGAGATTAATGAGGGAGAAACGATATTTAATTATGTATAATAATTAGCTACTACTTTTGCAATTTACCTTACATATAAGAATGAGTTAATTTATTTATGCAATTGAAGCTATCAGATCTTTACGACAAAGTCGTTTTGCAGCGACCCGTTCAAACATTAATATTCATCGCTTTAATTATTTCTTTTTTCTCAATCTATGCGCCGGATTTTAGACTGGACGCTTCAGCAGATTCGCTGGTGCTGGAAAATGATGAAGACCTTAGATATTACCGTTCCATCCGTGCACTTTACGGATCTGACAACTACCTTATCATCACGTATTCTCCTGATAATGATCTCTTTTCAAAGGAATCACTGTTAGACCTCCGTCAATTAAGAGACCGCCTGTCTGAGCTTGAAAGAGTAGAATCGGTTGTTTCTATTCTTGATGTGCCATTGATCAGCAGTCCTCCCATATCTATTAAAGATATTAACGAACAGGTACGCACTCTCGATAATCCTGATACTGACGTAACACTGGCCGGAACTGAACTCATGAACAGTCCTTTGTATAAGAACCTTATAATCAGTCCAGACGGCAGGACAACAGCCTTACAGGTAATATTTAAGAGAGATAAGACTTATCATGAACTGCTGAAAAAAAGAGACGGGCTAAGGGGTAAAGAATTCATAACAGAATTGACTCCAGAAGATAAAAATAAACTTAGCAGTGTCTCACGCGAATTCAAGCAGCATAGTTCAGACATGACTGAAAAGAAAAGCATGGACATTGCGGCCGTACGGGCAATTATGGACCAGCACCGTGATAATGCAAAGCTCTTCCTTGGTGGTGTTCCGATGATTACTTCCGACATGATTGAATTTATCCGCCATGATCTCAGTGTGTTTGGAATCGGCATTCTATGCCTTCTGGTTGTAATGCTTACATTTATTTTTCATATACCGCGCTGGGTGATTATTTCAATACTATGCTGCTTTGCAACAGTATTGATCATGTTCGGCTACATTGGTCTTTTTCAATGCAGGGTAACAGTTGTCTCGTCAAATTTTACCTCTCTTCTATTAATCATGACTTTGTCTCTGACAATACATTTAATTGAAAGATATTTTGAACTTGAGTATGAAAACAAGGACGCAGATCAGTACTATCTGGTTAAGCAGACCATTAAGAGCAAAGCCCTTCCCTGCCTTTATACTTCCTTAACAACAATTGTTGCATTCGGATCACTGATGCTCAGCGGTATACGTCCGGTGATTGACTTCGGCTATATGATGGCAATAGGGATTTGCGTTGCATTCTTAATTTCCTTTACCCTATTCCCTTCCGCACTAATGCTATTGAAGCCAAAATTAATATTACGAAAGCATGATTTCACAGGCTTTCTTACTCGTATATTTTCCTATATTGTCGAAAACCATACCAGGTCCATCATGTTTGTATTCATTTTTATTATTTTATTAAGTGCTGCAGGAATATCCCGTCTCACCGTCGAAAATCGTTTTATTGATAATTTCAAGGATTCAACCGAGATCTATCGCGGCATGGAAATAATTGACAGAGAACTGGGAGGCACTACACCAATGGATGTTATAATCGATGCGCCTGCTGATTTCTATTCATCAAGGGAAGCAGAGGAAGACGAAATCATCTTCGATGATTATCTTGATGAAGACCCTGATACTGACGAAGGATTGAGCAGCACAAGTTACTGGTATAACGATTACGAGACAGACACTCTGCATGCCATACATGATTACCTTGACACATTACCTGAAACAGGGAAAGTCCTCTCCCTGTCAACATTTATGAAATTGATGCAGCAACTGAATGATGATAAACCTATGGATAATATAATGCTCTCTATTATCCATAAAAAAATGCCCGACAGTATCAGAAAGAGTCTGTTCGATCCCTATATTTCTAAAGACGGAAACCAGGTTAGATTTTCAGTGCGTGTATTTGAGTCAGACCCTGCATTGAATCGCAAGGAATTGTTAAATAAAATAAGGATGAACCTGGCTAATTCAACAGGACTATCAAAAGATCAGGTACATCTAACGGGAATGGTTGTTTTATACAACAATATGCTGCAAAGCCTGTATAAATCTCAAATACTCACAATTGGAGTAGTTTTTCTGGCAATTATGTGTATGTTTATTATTCTCTTTCGCTCAATCAAGCTCTCTTTAATTGCAATAATTCCAAACCTGATATCCGCCGGCATGGTCCTTGGAATTATGGGCTGGTTTAATATCCCGTTAGACATTATGACAATAACTATCGCTGCTATTACAATAGGCATAGCTGTTGATAATACTATTCACTACATTCACCGATTTTCAATAGAAATAGAGAAGGACCGGGATTATGCCTCAACAATGAGACGCTGCCATGGCAGTATAGGCCGGGCGATGTACTACACATCTATAACTGTAATTATGGGATTTTCAATTCTTGCTTTCTCAAATTTTATGCCCACCATTTATTTTGGATTGCTGACCGGCCTTGCAATGTCTGCGGCATTAATTGCCAACCTTACACTGCTGCCTGTTTTACTGATTACCTTAAAACCCGAATGAGTTCATTTCATTGTGAATTAGATAAATAGATTGATGTCTTTATTAATTTCAAATATATGATATATTTTAATTGATGTACCATACACTCGTATAGGATAAAATCAATATGAATGACTCACTAAAAGAACATGTTCAGAAAATAACAAAACTTCCCACGCTGTCTCTAATAGCTCATGAAATACTGCAGCTTGTCAACGACAAACTGCTTTCAGTTGAGAAACTGGAGAACATAATCCATAATGACCCTGCCATATCAGCTAAAGTACTAAGCGTTGCAAATTCTGCATATTTTGGTTTTGACACCCCGACAAAAACCCTGAGCAATGCAATTATGCGAATTGGGTTCAGCACTGTTAAAAATATTGCTCTGGGTATCTCGTTAATGTCCGTAATGAGAGAAGATAAGCCGGGCATTTTCTTTGAATACAAACAGTTATTTAATCACTGCGTTAGTGTAGGATTTGTTTCGAGGAAAATCGCCGCGGACCTCAACATGAGGATATCCGAAGAGATCATGGTTGACGGGTTATTGCATGATTTGGGTTATTTATTAATTAATAAATATTTTCAGGATGAATACTCTGATGTCGTCAAAGTTTTTAAGCAGGGCACACCATTGCTTGCTGCTGAAAATAAATTCCTTAGCTTTACACATGCTGATATCGGAGCCTGGCTCGCTGAAAAATGGAAACTGCCTGCTACTGTCATTGATACAATTCTATATCATCATTCTCCATCACTATCTTCAAAAAACCATAAAAGAGTTGCCATTGTACATATTGCCGACTATTTAACTACAAAATGTATAGCCTGTCCTACCAAAGAAAACCCAAACTACCCTCTTGAAGCTTCTTCCCTGGAATTACTGGAAATCAATGAGAGCGACCTGAAGACCATTGAAAACGAGGTAAGCGGAGGCATTTTTACCGGTTAATTATTTAGATGCATCCTCCTGAATTGCTGCGCTAAAAAATATCAACAGCACGCACTGTAACTACTTTTGATTTATAACCATCGGCAAATTTCATTTTTATGTATAATTACATAGACATTTAGCAGCCTTTTATACAATTGCCTAATCTCTATGAAAACAGTGCTTTTACATTTACATAACTTATCATTTTCATATCCAGGCGGCCGGGAGATCCTGCATGATATTGACGTTCAAATTTACAAGAACGATTTAGTTGTAATAAGGGGAGAATCAGGTGCAGGAAAGAGCACATTTCTGAAACTATTTAATCGCTTCTGTGATGTTTATACCGGTGATATTTTCTTTCATCGCAAATCACTAAAGGATTATAATATTGACCTTCTGAGAAGTAATGTAATATACCTCCCACAGCTTCCCTTCATGATCAACGGGTCCATATATGATAACCTTCACTTTCCCTTTTTATTCCATTCCAACAGGCAGAAAAGTTTTGATCAGATCAAAGCTCAAAAATGGCTCGACTATTTTCAAATGGACATGTCGCTTGAACATGATGCTCTCAAGCTGTCAATCGGCCAGAGACAGCGTATTGCATTAATCCGCTCTCTATTGCTTAGTCCGGAAGTCCTGCTGCTGGATGAACCGGGCTCTGCACTTGATCCAAAAAATAAAATTCTAATTGAACAAAAGATTGAAGCGATCACTAAAGAGGACAATGTCACGGTAATAATGGCAACACACAGTGATATAAGCTTCAGCCCTTCCAGCTGCCGCATTATAAACCTTATAGATACCAAAATTAAGGAACAATAATTGAACAGCTCAATAATTGATATATCCTGGTTTAATGTGGCGCTAACATCTCTACTGGTTCTTGCTGCCGGCATATGCTCCATTTACCTGAACCTTAAACTCGAAAAAGACATGCTTGTTGGCACAATCAGGACCTTTCTTCAATTATTCCTGCTGGGATATGTTCTAAAAATTGTATTTGCACTAAACAATCCCTTCGTTGTATTTCTGCTATTTGCCTTTATGATAGTTTTTGCCGCAAGAATAATATCGGGCCGTGTTAAAGAGAGGCGTATCCCATATTTCCTTCCGGTTCTTGCCTCCATGTTTTTAAGCTATATGATAATTAATATATTTGTGATGTCCGCAATAATTCAGGCAACGCCCTGGTATAACCCTGTTTACTTTATCCCTATCGGAGGTATGATCATAGGCAATTCAATGAATGCTATTTCAATTTCCATGAACAACTGGTTTGAGGGACTGAGCAAGGAAAGAGACAGGATAGAGCTTTACCTGTCTCTTGGCGCAACGCCCATCGAAAGTTCCAGAGAGAATTTCAAGGACTCAATTAAAGCCGGAATGATACCCTCCATCAATGCCCTTATGTCTGTTGGTGTAGTATCTATTCCTGGAATGATGACAGGTCAGATCCTGGCAGGAATTAGTCCGCTTATTGCTATTAAATACCAGATCATTATTATGCTGCTTATTGTAGGTGCTACCGCTATATCAACAATCCTTGCGCTGCATATAGTTAGAAGACTTTCTTTTGCATCCAACCAGCAGTTAAAAATATAACCGCTGCAAATAAAAAAGGCCTGGACAAGCCAGGCCCTCGATATTTATATACTAATCGTATTATTCGAAAATAAAGCCACCCATTGTAACGTAGCCATCTCCAACTATAGTTTTACCTGGCAATATGGTATAGCCGTTGTCAGGGGAGTAGTCACAGGAGAATCCGCCTTCAATGATTACGTTTTTCTGAGCATTCAAATCAGGAGCAGTAATAAATCGTGCGGCCTGACTCTGTATGGTGTCACCATCTACAGCAAAACTGTAGGCTTCTTCTATCGTAGAATAATATGCAGGAACAGTTCCAATAATCCTCACAGGCAAATTAGCACAATTTTCAAAAGATGCCGTTATTTCAGTTGCCAGGCTTACAGTGACAACACAATTGTCCATTCCACTGCATCCGCCACCGCTCCAGCCTGTAAAGTATGATCCTGCATCAGGTACTGCTGCGAGAGTAACTTCCGTTCCTTCCGCATAGGACTCACTACAATCACCACCGCAGTTTATCCCCTGTGGCATACTGTTTACCGTACCGGCTCCCCCACCGTTCATAGTGACAGATAGTGCATGCTCATTTAAGACGGTAATATACCCTGTTCTCGTTAAAGTATTTTCACTGGAGTCATCGTCTGTAACTTTTAGTGTAACAGTATAAACTCCAGCGTCAGCATATACATGGGACGGATTTGTCTCTGTAGAGTCCGGTGTTCCGTCATTATCGAAATCCCACTCGTAAACTAACGGCATGTCGTGGCCGGTTGATACATTTGTAAAATTCACATTGAGACCCGGGACTCCAGTCGTTGGACTTCCTGTAAAGTTGGCTGCAGGAATAGAATCCTGTATACTTGCCAGTGGATATGAGTATGCTTCATTGCCCTGATCGTCAACTACTTTCAATGTAATATTATATGGACCATCCGAATTATACGTATGTGTTTGAAGAGGTAAAGTTTTGTCGATATACTCGTAATTAGTGCCATTGCCATCGATGTCCCAGTTATAATAAACAATATTACCATCAGACGCAGAAGCATCAAGCGTTATAGGCTGACCCTCCATACCTTCATAAGTGCAGGGAGTAGCATCTCCCTGAACACAAGCATTTGCTACAAGCGGAACATCCTCTACTTCAAGAGCAACATCTATTTCCTCAGTTGCACCGGTAACGCTGGTTATAGTCAAAACTCCCGCATAAGACCCGGCCAGCAAGTCAGTCATATCAACGCTAATGTTGATCGTTGAAATAGAAGACGCGCCGGTTGAGCCTGATACATCTGAAATATCTATCCAATCTTCATCAGCACTTGCAGTCCATTCAAGTATCGCTGTGCCACCATTACTTATATCTATGTTCTGCGCAGCAGGCGGTGCATATCCACGCTGTCCCGTAAATGAGAGAGATGAAGGTGAAACATCCATTTGCGTATAATCAAGGAGACCGAATCTTTCCAGTCTTTTCATGTTTTGTGATCCCACATAAATATTATTGCTGTCACTGATCGCTATACACAGAGCACTCAGGAGTGTGTTAACCGAAAAAACAGTTTCCAGATAATTTCCGGATTTATCGTATATATGGGCAATGTGCTGCCACGAGTCTGTGACATATATACGGCCTAGACTGTCAACAGCTACATGCATGGGTCTCCACAGTTCACCTGTCTGATCTCCATGTTTATCAAAACCGCTTATATATTCTCCGGCAGTATTAAAAAGCTGTATTCTGGCTCCTTCACTTCCACCGGGCAGAATAGGCTTATCAAGAACAATGATTTCACCAGTCGCTTTGTCTATTGCGATTGATGTAGGACTATTAAACTGTCCTCCGCCATTTGCAGTTCCATCAAATGAAAACTTAAACGAGTCTGATGGATCGCCAGGAGTGTTCGGGTTATCAGGGTTATATACTTTTACGATATTTTCAGCAGTGTCAACAATGTAAACATTCCCGGAAGTGCTATCAGCTTCTATGTCACTGGGCCGGGTAAAGTCTCCACTCACTGCTCCAAGATTATATAGCTTACTAAGTGTGTTTTCATCTATAAACGAATAAACCTCCACATTCTGATCTTCTCCACTGAAGGTACTGTTTCCAATATAAATTCTGCCGGAATTGTCTGTTCCAACTGAAAGTGCACTTGGAGGAGAGGCGCCAATAAATGACGTTGGTATTGTATCACCACTCTGATCCATAACTACAAGGCTTGATCCGTTGATTACATAAACTCTTTCACGCTCATCAATAGCAATAGACTGAGGAGAACTCATAGGGATAGGATCCAGCATAACATACTGGGGAATTTGTGCCTGAGATATACTCACAAAGCAAACAAGGAATAATAATACGGTAACAGACTGATAAAACAACTTATGTGACGCTGACTTATACGTCATCACAACCTCCTGGTTATAATCTAAATTAATATCTAATTAATAATTGAAAGATTCCTCAACATTTAAATATGCAATAAATATACCATAAGTTAACTAGTTGATAATTCAGCATTTTGATTCTATCAATTAATCAGACTGCTCAAAATGACACAGTTTTTTGAGTATTTTGACAAATACTATATATATTAGTCACTACAGATTCCACTAAGAGTTTACCCTAACTGTACCTGAAGGCACACACCTCTTAACAGAACCCTAATACTCAGCACTATACCCTAAGGCATCGGCTATATATAATGCAATATAAGATTATTGCTAAACAAATTATCACTTTTTTACAACTTACGACATTTTTTATAATTCAACTACGAAATTCTCTCTTTTATGAAAGTCAGCTCTATGCCCTGTGTGTTTCAATGCATAATATGAATTATCACCACCGACTGATTTTACAACTGCGCTAATTGCCACATTAATAGATTGTCCTTCACAGACCATTCTACTCAGGTCAATTCTAAGAGATAGGGTTAATGAGTCCTTCTGAGTACTGATAATTGCCGGCAGTGAAGAATAAGCCGAGTCCTCCTCCATTCCCTGCCTGTAATCACTAAAGCGAAATATATTCCAGTTTCCAATGGGTGAAATATTAATCTCCCGGTACTGAGAAGAGCACTGGGCCGCTATAAATAACTCAAAGCACGTTTCCTCCCACAGACCCTTCTTGCGCTCCGGTTTTGATGACTCTTCAGGTATCATTATTTTCGCCATGTTCCCGAGCAAATTATAGGTCACGACAAGAGAATCGGCTTCCCGTTCAATGTCGCAATTAAGCTCTATATCGGACAGAAAAGCAGATTGAGAAAATGGCAAAAGATAATAAATCATTTTAAGTCTCTAATTATGGCATTGATCAATTCTGCCCTGGACTCTATACTCTCCGTGAGTTTGAACTGGACAAGAGCCCTTTGAAGATTATGCTCTGGATGAACAGTCTTGAAGTATACATTTCCTTCAAGGTAATCAGTGAAAAATCTCAATCCCAGTTCGAAAGCAAGCAGACGAGCCGCGTCATAAATATAATCATTATCTTCCTTCGCAAGAAATTGACTTGCAATAGAATGATATCCCTTAAGTATTGATTCACATAAGTCTGTTTCAAATTCAACACCTTCCCAGCTATCAGTTTCTTCCCCAAGCACATTACATCCAGACCGCAGACAATCTCCAATGTCATAATGAATTAAACCGGGTTTGACAGTGTCCAGGTCAACTATGCTTACCGCCTGGCCCGAGTTATTATCAATCAGGATGTTATTCACTTTCGGATCGCCATGAATCGTTCGATTACTCAGTTTGTTTTGAGATCTGGCGTTCTCAAGAACATGCGCCCATGTGCTGCGGTCCTCTATAAATTTCATACAGTAACTTACTTCAGGAGTTTTTTTCACTTTACCTTTACCCTGCACTTCATTGTAATGGCGTAAATATAAAGGAGTAATATGAAAACCTTTAAGCGTATCGCTTAGTTTGTTTACAGGAAGGTCGCTGAGGAGATAATGAAACAGTCCAAGGGCATAACCGGCTTCAGTCGCAAGACCAGGATTGTTAATACTCTCAAAACTTTCTGAATTTTCTATGAAACTGATGGCCCTCCAAAAAGACGAGTTCTGATCTACCCAGTGGTCCTGCCCTTCCCTTGTAAGCAAAATTTGCGGCATCTCCCATCGCCGTCCTATTTCTATTGATTCAACATTTAAACGGCCGTTAATATGCTCTGATATTATGCGCATATTTTTCATGATCAGTTCCGGCTGAGGAAATACACTCGTATTAATACGTTGAATAATAAATTTCTTATCTTCGCAGGAATCAAGTGATACAAGGAAAGTGCTATTAATATTGCCATTGCCGTACTCTTTAACTTCAACAACATTACTGTCAAATTGTACGGCTGCCCTAAAAAAGTCTTTCAAATTCAACCTCAACTATCTGTTTATATAATGTACGCATTTAACAATAATAATATAAATTATAAACCTACATGACTTAAAAATGTATAGTATATTTACTGGAGAGAGAAATGGTACTACAAAGTCCGGTTCTTATATGAAGAGGCAGGTATCATCTTTACTGATACTTGAGAAGCATTGCAATCTTCTTTGCCCAGGAGATCTTAAAAAGCCACATTAAATAACTCTAATGCCAAAGAGGTTTCCGTCTATACTAGATAAGTTTATCCTCTTTACTCTTCTCATGATAATAATCCAATTCTGTAAGAGGAACAATGACAGAAGTAGCAATATTTGTTAAGTGTGAAGACATCCTTCGAATAAAACGGGCAATAAGCGTAAAGCATACAGCCTCATTGACTGAATAGTCACTCTTTGCAAGAGTTCTTACAATCCCGTCACACTTTCTCTTTAATTTCATCTGTGTCTCCCAGGTACCGGCCGCACTTTTTTCGTCCGAACTGATAAATGCTTCTTTTGTCTGTTGGAAGAGACCAATAACTTCCTGGTCAATATCAGTAAAAAGAACCTTGAATTTCTCTTTATCAATAGGGTTCTCAAGCAACCTGCTTACTTCAAGAAGGTTCTTGGCATAGTCACCAACCCTTTCAGCGTCTTTTGAAACACTGAAAAGCAGGAGACATGCAGGAGAATCCACGGAAGGCTGGGCTGTCATATGTTCTATAATCCTTTGACGGATCGCTTTTTGAAGGCTGTTTACACGCTTGTCCGTTTTTATGACTTCATCTTCAAGACCCGGTTCCTTTTTGTTTTCAACGAGAATGTCATAAGATGCTTTGAACATCATCTCGGAATCATCGAGCATAACTTTAAAATCTTCCATTACCTGGCTGAGAAAATCTTTCCCCTTCCAAAACTGAATCAGGTTTTTAAACATGACGCCTCCTATTTAATCATTCTGGAAATCAAAATCAACATTGTGGGCAGCACAAAAAAGAGACCCACAACATAAGCAAGTGCATACCTTCTTTTTCGATAAGCAAGATTTCCAAGTCCTTTGGCAAGTCTAATCGGAATAATTCTAAATATTTTTATCGGATAAATACATAATACACCAATTATGTTAAAAAGAAAATGAACAAAAGCAATAGTAATTGCTGCTATATTTCCTGTAGCGAATGAAGCAAGCATCGCCGTCGTTGTAGTTCCAATATTGGCACCCATCGTAATAGGGAACGCCATATCAACCGTTAACAAACCGGCCCCTATCAGCGGAATAAGCAATGATGTAGTTATGGAACTGCTCTGCACAATTATAGTAAAAAACAGTCCCGCCAGTATACCTATAATTCCTTTCTCTCCAATCACATTATGCATCGTACTTTCAACGCGCTCTATTACAAGAGACTTCATAAGCTTCACAATAAAGTACAGAGAAGCAAAAAGAATGACAAAGGAAAGGACCAGAACTGCCGTATATCCAAGATTATAAGGTACGGTTATATCTTTTGTTAAAAAATCGGTTATAAATTGAACTGTCGGCTTCGTTGCAGTTTTTATCGGACTTGTAAACTTTACTCCTCCAAAAGATACAAATACTGATGCCAGATATGTAGCCATTTTCTGTAAAAAACCTGTGGCAAGTTCAAGGGGGAACATTATCCCAACACAGATTATATTAAAAAAATCATGGACTGTTGCTCCTGCGATTGCACGCCTGAACTCTTCACGGCGTGTAACGTGCCCTATTGACACCAGCGTATTTGTAACAGTGGTACCAATATTAGCCCCCATTATTATAGGTACGGCATTGCCGATTGAAATGACTCCGGAGGCAACCATGCCCACAACAATTGAAGTCGTTGTAGATGAGCTTTGAACAAGGCTCGTTGCCAGAATCCCTATAAATAGACCAACAAATGAATTTGAAGTCGTTGCGAGCAGAGCTTCGGCAAATCCCTTGCCATATCCCTTAAACGCGGCTCCCATGAGACCGATACTGACAAGAAACAAATAAAGAAAAAGAACAACGAGGATTGCTTTAATGAATATCTTAAAAGGGCTTTCTTGAGGAGTCTTTTCAATCATTACTTATCACCGTTTATAGACTACCAGATTCGATGTGTCATGAGTATGAAGCAAATGTGAAGATTGGGTGAAGATTTACACAGGCAGGTAAATCGATCAATTAATCAAAATGTTACGATTGTATTGCTTTAGGAAGAGTCACCGCTACTTTAGTTCCTTTGTTCTCTATGCTTTCTATACGGATATCTCCCCCATGTAATAGCACGGCGTGTTTAACAATGGAAAGCCCCAGCCCTGTGCCCCCGAGTTTTCTGGAGCGCGCTTTGTCTACCCTGTAAAACCGCTCGAATACCCTGTCCAGGTGTTCAGCCGGTATTCCAATACCATTATCTTCTACTGATATCATAAAATGATCATGCATATCATGAGCATTAATTTTGATGCTCCCGCCCTCACCTGTATACTTCATTGAGTTGTCCAGGATATTCACCAGGACCTGTTCCATTTTCTGCATGTCTGCATTAACCATGAAACTTTTCCCATGGTAATCCTGCTCAACTTTAAAATGATTGGTTGTTATCAAATGACTATATCTTAAGACAACGTCCTTAATAAGGTCCTTTAAATCAAAACGTTTCTTTTCAATTCTGTCTTTCCCTAGTTCAAGCTCAGACAGCTTAAGCAGATCATCGGTAATATTGCTCAGCCTTTCTGCGTTCTTTTTTATAATTGATAGAAAACGCCTTGCATTATCTTTTTCGTCAATAGCACCATTTTCAAGTGTTTCAATAAAGCCTTTAATAGTTGTAAGTGGTGTCTTTAACTCATGAGATACATTAGCTACAAAATCAGTCTTCATTTTGTCCATACTGCTAAGACTGTTCATCTTGAGCTGCATTTCATCAGCCATCCTGTTTAAAGACCGTGCCAGTACTCCCAATTCATCTTCGCTGTTGATTTTCGCTCTTTTATTAAAATCACCCTCACTAATGGCCTGCGCGACTTCTTTCATTTCACTTATTGGATTAATAATACTTTTTGAGATAAAATAACCGCTGATCAGAGTAAATAATATCGCTATAATTCCTCCGGTGAGAACTGCCTTATAAATAATACGAAACTGTGATTCGACTTCCTGTATCGGCAGTGCAAGTCTTACGACACCAATCTGCTTTCTGCCATGACTTATTGCCACTGCTACATATTTCATATTATATTCAACGGTGTCGCTATACCGGGTGCTTTCTCCTGCTCCGTCCTTTAGCGCCCTTATTACCTCCGGCCTGTTTTCATGATCTTCCATACTTCCAGGGTCTTTATCTGAATCACCCAGGACAGTACCTGATCCATCTATGATTGTTACCCTGACATTAAGCTTACCCGCAAGTTCACGGACTTTCTTCTGGATAATATCGTGCTTGCCTGCAGCTATATCTTCTTTCAGGAGATCTCCCACAAGAAAGGCATTGCTGCTCAGTCTCTTTGATATCTTCTCTTCATATTCTCCCTTCAATTTAAGTCCAACATAAAAATTCAGGATCAAAACCGATAGCATTATAAGCAAAACAAAAGCGCCGACAAATTTTCCAACAATTTTATTTCTCATCTCAGAACTCTTTAAACCTGTATCCCACTCCTCTTATCGTTTCAATCGCATTTCTTGAATCGCCCAGTTTTTTCCGGAGGGTTTTAATATGAGTATCCACAGTCCTGTCATATATATCGCTACTATATCCAAACACATCATTCAGAATTTTCTTTCTCGACAGCACTTCACCGGCCCTGTGCGCCAGATAATCAAGGAGTTTGAACTCGGTGGCAGTTAAAGCAATAAGCTCTCCGTTCACAGTGACCTTATGTTTAACATTGTTAATAATAATATTTCCTGCATCGACTCTTGTATCAGGAGTACGCGACTTTACCCTTCGCAACACGGCCTTTATTCTTGCAATGAGCTCTCGAGGACTAAAGGGTTTTGTGACATAATCATCAGCCCCAAGTTCGAGTCCCACTACTTTATCTGTCTCCTGTGATCTGGCCGTAAGCATGATAATAGGTATATGAGATATCTCACTGCTGCTCCTTACAATTTTACAAACATCCAGCCCATCCATTTTCGGCAGCATCAGATCAAGAATGATCATATCGGGCTTTTCCGTCCGTGCCTTGCTGACTGCATCTTCACCGTTATAAACGCGGACTGTCTTATATCCCTCCTTTTCGAGATTATAGGCAGTCATTTCCATTATATCTTCGTCGTCTTCAACTATAAGAATCTTCTTGT
>PIVU01000524.1 GCA_003354025.1 Nitrospirota bacterium | reverse complement strand
AAAATTCTGGTTAGGAGGGATACGATGCCTCGTAAAGCCCGGTTGGATGCGCCTGGAACCTTGCATCATGTAATGGTGCGGGGAATCGAGAAGCGCAGAATAGTCAACGATGTTGCCGATCGTAAAAATTTTGTCAAGCGTCTAGGAGAGATATCAGTGGCTACAAACACCAGCATCTATGCCTGGGCGCTGCTGACCAATCACGCACACATTCTATTGCGCAGCTCAGAAATAGGTCTTTCCGGTTATATGCGCCGGCTGCTGACTGGATACGCAATTTGGTATAATCGGCGTCATCAGCGCTGGGGGCATTTATTCCAAAACCGTTATAAGTCGATTATCTGTGATGAAGATGCCTATTTTGCGGAACTGGTGCGTTATATCCATTTAAATCCTTTGCGGACTAAGTTGGTTAAAAGTTTAACGCATTTAGACCGATATCGATGGAGTGGTCATGGAGTTTTGATGGGTAAAATTAAAAATGAGTGGCAGAATCGAGACTACGTATTGAGATGGTTTGGCCAAAAGCAAGGCGAAGCTAAGAAAGCTTATCGCAGCTATGTCAAAAAGGGAATAGATCAAGGGCGTCGGCCTGAGCTTGTTGGTGGAGGATTAATCCGTTCTTTAGGTGGCTGGTCAGCTGTGAAGGCCCTGCGCAGGGCAGGTGATCGAGAATTGAGTGATGACCGGATTTTAGGAAGTGGTGAATTGGTCGAGAAAATTATTAAAGAAGCCGAAGGCAAAGTTAAATATCAATTACCGGTGAAGGAGCAGTATCGAAAAATCGAAGAATATATAACCAAATTATGTAAAAATGCAAAGGTGTCAAAAAAAGAACTAAGATCGGGCAGCCGGCGCAAGGAGATCTCCTATGTTCGATCTTTAATAGCAAATGAGTTGGTAAAAAATCATGGGGTTTCATTAGCTGAAGTTGCCAGGCGGGTTGGAGTATCCACTACAGCCGTATCCAAGATTATCAAGCGGGCCAGCCAATAAGTTTGATTAGTCAACAACGTCCCCGATTAC
>PIVU01000248.1 GCA_003354025.1 Nitrospirota bacterium | reverse complement strand
GTAATTAAGCAGACCGAGATAGACAACTTTCTCAGCTCAAAAGCCGCAATGTTCACACTGCTTCTTGTTATCCTGCGTTCAGTGGGACTGGAGTTCAGAGATATTGACAAGGTCTATGTTGCCGGAGCTCTCGGGAATGGTATTGATGCTGAGAAAGCAGCCAACATAGGTATGCTCCCCAGCTGGCCGTCCGATAAAATTATTCCCATTGGCAACGCATCTCTGCAGGGAGCATTAATGCTTCTTCAGGACAGCAGTCTGCTCGACAAAGAGGATGAGCTCACAGACAGCATTACCTATAAACATATGCATGATGATCCCGAGTTCATGAAAGAATTCAGAGGCGCGATTTTCATTCCTCACACAAACCCTGAAATGCTGCAGGTATAATTTATTAATCGTAGGGGCGGGGTCTCCCCGCTCTTTGTTATACAACAGGAGGCTTAATAAAACATGGATTTAGTAAACCATATACGTTTCTATCACTTCATCTCCGCTGTGCTGGAAAATCAGCAGGCAGACTCTTTGTGCAAGGAGTGCAAGGCGTTCGTAAATTCAGTCAAAGCAATTCGCAAGGGTCTTAACACAATAAAGCACCAACATAACGATACATTAGAAACCCTGCCCAAGGAAACATTTTACCTGTACGAAGAAGCCCTCAGCCGAATCGGCCTGTTAAAAACATCTGATAAGGCGGAAGGCCAGAAGAGTGCAGGCAACTGCACAATGCCCAAAGGGGTTTGTTTTGCTAAATCTTCTAAGGGAATATTGAAAACAATAGAATAAACAGGATAGTAAGGGCGAGGCATCACAACCCCTTTAATCACAATCCTGCGAAACCAGCATGCCATCCTTAACCTGCTGCGCCTTCTCTTTCCCTGCAAATCTTTCAACAATGGCTAGCCCAAAACATATCGCAGTACCGGGCCCTCTACTGGTCATAACATTACCGTCTTCAACAACAGTTCTTTCCTCATATAATGCAGAACCGAGTTTATCTTTAAAGGACGGGTATGCCGTAGCGCGCTTCCCGTCAAGCACTCCTGCATTAGCCAGGACATAAGGAGCAGCACATATCGCACCTGTAACCTTGCCTTTGCTGCTGAAGTCTTTTATGAGTGCCTTCACCCTTTCATCTGCATTCAGATTATCAGCACCCGGCAGTCCTCCCGGCAGAACAACCATATCAAAATCATCGGCATTAATTTTATCAATAGTCGTGTCCGGAATCATTTTTATATTGCGGGCACTCGACACGGGTCCTTCTTTAAGACCGGCTGAAACAATCTCGATATCCGCTCTTCTCAGTACATCAATAATAGCAACCGCCTCAAGCTCTTCAAAGCCGTCGGCTAGTAAAATCGTTACTTTTGGCATGATAAACCTCCCATATTATATAGGAGCAATCTCCTGTGATTGCCCTGTTTTCAATTAATCAAGATGAGAATATTATACTACAGCTTTAATCCTCATTTGTCCCATGTCCCGGGCTGCCCCATATATCCCCCCTTTATTTCTAACTTAAAGGAGAGTATAATTTTCTATTAACCCTATCCGTTATTGTTTTAATTTTAAAAACAGAGAGGTGCCACAATGAATGTTAAGCGGGAATATTTTTCAAAGGTCAAAAAGACCCGTATTCCACGGCCTGTTGTTAAAGAAGAAACGGACATACTGTCTCAGACCGGGTCTGTGAAGGCGACGGACGCTGTGATATACGGATCTAACTGGTATCACGATAAGGTCAATGATTTGATCGAAATATCCGATGCTGGTCCAGCTTTGTCATTTCAACACCTTTTGCCAGGGAAAGACAAATATGATAGGGAAGGTCTTTATCTGCTGCTTTCAATTGCATACAGGACTACCGGGAATGCTAATGTTAATATCAGATCATTCTCGGGATGGCATGTTGAACTTCCCAACTCACTTAAAGGGAATATGTTTATTGACGAGCAGACATTACACTGGGTATCGGATGACTGCTGTATTAATATCAATTCCATATATACCGGAGAAAAAATCTGGATCCAGAGAGTGGACTGGGAGTGGATAAGCCGTGAGACTTCTTACTATGATGAATCTGAAAAGAAACAGTGGCTGAACCGGTCAAAAAAAGAGATCGATGCTCTTTACAAAAAGAAGCGTGTTACAAAGCGCTCTGTTCAGGACTTTCTTATCAGCCGCATTGAGAATGACCCGGAGTTTGCCAAGCGATGTTTGATGCTCCTGAATAATGATAAGCTGTTTGAGAAGGATATTGTATCTTTGTTTAAAGACCTTGGGGAGGAGTAAAAAAGGGTCCGAGGATTCAAGGGGTCAAGGGTCCGAGGGTATAAAAGAAATGTCATACAATATATTCAGGTCTTTATGTTGATAGATAAGATAACCGGTTAATTAAATAAAATGATAGAAAATATGGAGTCAAAGGCATTGTTTCAGATAGTTATTTCAATTTACTTGAACCCTCGGCCCCTTGAATCCTTGAACCCTTAAGCGGAGCGTCACTTTATGCTTGATACTACTAAGTTAGAGTCTATACCTGAAGAGGATCTTTACTACTTCAACATTGGAGAGCACAGGCGGATTCATCGTTATCTTGGTGCTCATAATCTGGGGCATGGTGTCCGTTTTGCCGTATGGGCCCCCAATGCTGTGGAAGTAGCAGTTGTCGGGGACTTTAATGACTGGAACATACATACCCATGCTCTTACTAAAAGAGGCGATACAGGGGTATGGGAACTGTTTGTTCCCGACATAGGCCTGGCTATTTATTATAAATTCGCTGTCCGTAAAGCTGACGGCACCTGGGCCTTTAAGACAGACCCCTTTGCCAGGTTTATTCAGAATGAACTTGATCGGACACCTATGCTCGTAGAGGACTATTATGAATTCAAGCATCCTAAACCAGCCTGCATAGATAAATTTTCCGGGCCCCTCAATATTTTCGAGGTTCATCCCATATCATGGAGATACAAAGACGGACGTCCATTAAGCTATCTTGAGCTGATCGATGAACTGGTACCCTATGTGAAATATATGGAGTATACTCACGTCGAACTCATGGGGATCATGGAGCATCCCTATGTCCCTTCATGGGGATACCAGGTAATCGGTTTTTATGCACCTACTTCAAGGCTCGGCACGCCCACTGAATTCAAGCAGTTGATAGATGCCTTTCACAAAGAGGGGATCGGCGTGATTCTGGATACGGTGCTTATCCACTTTCCGAAAGACGAGACCGGCCTTGCTCACTATGACGGCGACCATTTATTTGAGTGCCCCATACCAGAGCGTATGAATACAGCCTGGGACACTTATTACTTTGATTTCGGCAGGAGTGAAGTCAAAAGTTTTTTAATATCAAATGTTATGTACTGGATCGAAGAGTATTGTATAGACGGTTTCAGGTTTGATGCCGGCGGTCATTTTCATCACTATGAATTCCAGTCAGACGAAAAGCATATGGCTTTTCTCCGCAAGTACGGTAATTGCCATAACCCTGAAGGTTTCCGCTTTATGCAGTCCATGAACTATGCCATCAGGGAAGAGCATCCCGAGGCCCTGATGATAGCTGAAGATTCCACCATTGCAAGCGGAGTAACCAAACCGGTTGAGCAGGGGGGACACGGGTTCGACTATAAATGGGACCTGGGATGTACCAGCCATATGATGAAGTATTTCAGGGCGCCCTACAGTGAGCGCAGCAACAAGTACAGCGACCTGACCTATCCTCTTCTGTATCATCACACCGAGAATTTCCTCCTTCCTCTTTGCCATGACGAAGTTGTACATATGAAGCGAACAATGGTGAATAAAACAGAAGACCTTAGCGATTTTGAGAAATTTGCAAACTTGCGCCTAATGTACCTGTTCCAGTTCGGTATGCCCCAGAAGAAGCTGCTATTTATGGGGCAGGAGTTCGGACAGACAAACGAATGGAACGCTGAAAAGCCCCTGCCCTGGGATTCACTCTGGGACCACAAGCATAAAACAATGCAGTGGTATGTTAAGCGGCTGAATGAGGTCTACAAATATATCCCTGCGATGCATGAAGGCGACAATATAGAAAACGGCTTTGAATGGATCGAGTGCAAAAACTACCGAAAAAATATCGTGGCCTTTATAAGGTACAACAAAAGCTACTCACAGTTGATGCTGTATATCATTAATTTTTCCAAAGAGTGTTTTGAAGATTTCAGGAT
>PIVU01000247.1 GCA_003354025.1 Nitrospirota bacterium | reverse complement strand
GTTATGATTATAGATTCCAAAAAAATCGGATTATCTTCAAAGACAGTTATTGAGCAAATCAGCAAAAATAAAATCGCCATAATTATCTCCAGGAAAAGCCGTGTTATTATGGCAGACGGCAAAAAACTTCTTAAGAAAGCCGAAACAATTAAAGCATTGCAGCCGAACGCAAAAATCAGTTTGAAAATCTCAGCCCCGCTTTGCAGCAAAACAAAGCAATTCCTTGAAGACCATGGCATTGCCATTCAATCATTGTAGGGGCAATTCACGAATTGCCCCCCGCAATAAACAATTATCGTAACCATCCATCAGGGCAATTCGTGAATTGCCCCTACATTTTCTGTATAATACCCCATGCCAACTTTATACCTTATAGACGGCAACTCATATCTATACCGTGCATTCTATGCCATTAGAGGACTTACCGCCTCTGACGGCACCCCTACAAACGCGATTTTCGGCTTCACTAACATGATTATGAAGTTGTTAAAAGAGAAGAATCCGGACAATTTTGCTATCGTCTTTGACATGCCGGGACCGACCCACAGACATGAGGTATATAAGGAATATAAGGCACACCGTAAACCGATGCCTGAGGAACTAGTGCCGCAGATACCTTTGATTAAAGAACTCGTAAATGCATTCAACATCCCTATTGTTGAAATGTCAGGTTATGAAGCAGACGATATACTGGCCCTGATTGCAAAGGATGGCGAGTCAGCCGGTATGGACGTTTTTATAGTAACTGGCGATAAAGACATGTGCCAGGCAGTCACGCCGAAAATTAAACTATACGATACAATGAAGGAAAAGATTACTGAAGAGAAAGATGTCATTGAGCGCTATGGTGTCGAGCCGTCCCGGTTCCCTGAAGTTATCGCGCTGATGGGAGATGCATCGGACAACATCCCCGGAGCAGCCGGTATAGGTGAAAAGACGGCTGTTAAACTCCTCAAGGAATTCAAGGGCATTGAAGACCTGATCGCAAACCATGAAAAGATCAAAAATACAAGAGCACGCAATGCAGTTGCCGGAAACATAGACAACATCCGTCTAAGTAAGGACCTTGCAACTCTGCACCCCGATGTGCCTCTGGATGTCTCAATAGAAGACCTGGTCATTAAAGAGCCGGACTGGCAGACAATTAAAGACCGTTTCCGTAAATACGGGTTTCGCAATCTCATGAAGATGGTCCCTGATGAAGCACTTACTCCAGACAAGTCACATCCTCCTGACGAGAAAACAGAATATATTTCCATCCTTGATGAAAAGCTGCTGGATACAGTGCTGGCTGATGTTAACGATGAAATTGCCATTGATACTGAAACCACTTCCAAGTCACCAATGCTGGCTGAACTGGTAGGTATTTCACTTTCAATAAAACCGGACAAAGCATACTACATTCCTATTACTCACTCCTATCTTGGGATGCCCAAACAGTTGCCTATGGACCTTGTACTTAACAAAATGAGGCCTCTTCTTGAGAACTCGAAGATCCATAAAATGGGGCATAACATTAAGTATGACTATATCGTGCTAAAGAACGCCGGTGTGCGCATGAAGGGGATTTCCTTTGATACCATGCTCGCTTCATATCTTATGAATCCCAATAAGAACAACCACAACATGACTGACGCTGCCATGGACAATCTCGGGATTAAAACGATTTCATTCAGTGATGTAGTGGGTAAAGACAAAAAGGACTTCAGCGAAGTGCCTGTTGAGGATGCCACGGAATATTCCGGAGAAGATGCTGCTGTCACATTAAAACTGAAAAACCATTTTGAGCCTGAACTTCACAAAGAGGGCCTGGCAACACTTTTTAATGATATGGAAGTTCCGCTAATTGAAGTCCTTGCTAATATAGAAATGCAAGGGATCAAGCTTGATACCCCTCTCATGGAATCATTCTCAAAAAAAATGGAAAGTGAGCTTGGCAGTGTTGAGCAAAGAATATATTTTATTGCAGGTGAAGAATTTAATATCAACTCACCTAAACAGCTCCAGGAGATCCTGTTCGATAAACTGGGGCTGAAACCTACCAAGAAAACCAAGACAGGTTATTCTACTAATATAGAGGTACTGGAACAGCTTGCACTGGTACATGAGCTGCCCAAAGAAATTATTGAATATCGTGGGCTGTCAAAACTGAAAAACACCTATGTTGATGCCCTCCCCAGACTTGTAAACCCGAAGACAGGAAGGCTCCACACATCATTTAATCAGACAATCACCGCCACGGGCAGGCTGAGTAGTTCCGATCCTAATCTTCAGAATATCCCTATCAGGAGCGAATGGGGCAAGAAAATCAGGGAGGCTTTTATTGCTGAACCGGGCAACCTCATTCTTTCATCGGACTACTCGCAGATCGAACTGCGTATCTTCGCCCATCTCAGTCAAGACAAGCATCTGTTAGAAGTATTCGCCAATGATGGAGATATACATACAAGAACAGCCAGTGGTTTGTTCGGGGTGGAACCGGCAAACGTTACCGAAGACATGAGACGCCGGGCCAAGACCGTAAACTTCGGAATCATTTACGGCATAAGCCCCTACGGACTGAGCCGTCAGCTCGGGATTCCCGCTGATGAGGCAAAGCATTATATAGATACTTACTTCGCCGGTTTCAGCGGGGTTAAAATTTATATCGATTCCCTGATTCAGGAAGCAACAACAAAAGGTTACGTAACAACACTCTATGGAAGAAAAAGGGCCATCCCGGAGCTGCAAAGCACAAACAGGAATATAAGCCAGCTCGGCGAGCGCCTCGCCACCAACACCCCCGTGCAAGGTACAGCAGCTGATATAATCAAAGTATCCATGATAAACGTATGGCATAGATTAAATAAAGAAAAGTTAAAAACAAAAATGCTTCTCCAAGTCCATGATGAACTTTTATTTGAAGTCCCTGAATATGAAAAAGAAACGGCGGAGCAGCTGGTAAGAGAAGAGATGGAAAACGCAGTAAAGCTTTCCGTTCCTCTTAAAGTAGATATCGGGATTGGCAAAAACTGGGCAGAAGCGCATTAACGTTCAAACGTTCAAGCTATTAAAAAAATGAACGTTCTTTTCGGAGGAAATTATTCCATCAGTTTTCGGCAACACATCAGGCTTAAAAAAGAGTGATCTTAAAACGCTCGAGAGAATATACAGAAGGCGGTTACCCAGAAACAGGGCCCTTACACCGGAAGTGGCAAAGCTCATTGCTGATTGTTCAAGCTCTATAGGACGGCAGATAGGAGTTCTTGTTCACAGAAACGGCAATATCAGTCACGTTATTGTCGGCGATGCAAAGGGTATATTCATTCCGGAGCTTACTAACTTCCCACTGGGTAAAAAAATCCTCCGAGGCCTCAGGCTTATTCACACTCACCTGAAAAGCGAGAAGATCAATCAGGATGATATTACCGACCTTTCACTATTGCGGCTCGATGCACTTATCGTGATAGGCCTCAAGGACGATCAGCCTGACAATGTCTCACTGGCACATCTATATTCTGAAGATAAGGACTCAACCTATGAGATTAAAGGCCCGGTGCCCTTTCACGGGATGGACAGGGCATTTGAAGACTTTGATCACTTCATTGAGCTAATTGAAGCAGGACTGACATCGGGAAGAGAAGGTTATGATGTTAAAGACAAGAGAGAACGAGCTGTTCTTGTCAGTGTTTCAACGTCATCGATATATGACCAGGAAGACTCTATTGAAGAACTCAAAGAGCTGGCAGGAGCGAGTAATGTAGCTGTTCTAGATGCTGTGCTTCAGAGACTAAAGCAGATTAATCCAAAACACTTGATGGGAAAAGGGAAATTAAAAGACCTGGTTATTAATGCCATGAACAAGGGAGCCACACTACTTATATTTGACCAGGACCTCACCCCTTCCCAGAGTAAAGACATTAGTGAACTTACAGAAATTAAAGTTATCGACCGGTCTCAGTTAATTCTTGATATCTTCGCCAGCCGTGCTCACAGTAAAGACGGTAAAGTACAGGTCGAATTGGCCCAGCTTCGATATAGACTGCCCAGGCTTGCCGGCAAAGGAACAGCAATGTCACGACTCATGGGCGGCATAGGCGGAAGAGGTCCGGGAGAAATGAAGCTTGAAGTTGACAGAAGGCGGGTCCGTGAACGAATTACATTATTAGAAAAGCAACTTAAATCTCTCAGCCGGGCAAGACAGCAGCGCAAGTCCAGAAGGGTCTC
>PIVU01000246.1 GCA_003354025.1 Nitrospirota bacterium | reverse complement strand
TGACAATATGTAATTCCGAAAAGATTTTCAATGCAATATCCAGGATTTTCAAAGATAAATATGACCACAGGCAGAGTACTATTCTAATGTTGTAGTGTTAATATAGCATCTTAAACATATGTTTCTACATGAAACTGCTGTTTAATAATCAGAATACCAACAAATTGACACTATTAATTAAAAAATGAATCTACATAGATATATTAAGGGACTTATTATTCTGGTACTTGTTAGTGCTTTTGTGTCTGCACAGTACATGTGGGAGCTGTCTTCTTATTTTCATCCTGAAGCAATTCGTGGATGGCTTGAAGGGGCTGGTGTGTGGGCGCCGCTAATATATATGGGTATAATGGCGGTAGCAGTTATATTCAGCCCGATTCCCAGCCTTCCCCTTGACATTGCTGCCGGGAGCTTTTTCGGGCCGTTTCCCGGAACACTTTATTCAGTTGCTGGTGCGCTTGGAGGAGCTGTAGTAAGCTTTCTTATAGCCCGCTTTCTTGGTCGGGAATTAATTGAAAGATTTCTTGGCGGGCATGTGAACTTTTGCTCCAGTTGTTCTGACAGGCTGCTGACAAAAATTGTTTTCCTGTCGAGGTTGCTGCCTGTTGTTTCTTTTGATGTAATCAGTTATGGCGCAGGGCTGACCAAGATGTCACTTGGGAAATTTACTCTTGCCACGTTTTTAGGAATGGTTCCTCTCACATTCCTGTATAATTATTCCGGTTCAGTATTTGTATTTGGCTCCGGTTTGACGGCAGTACTCGGGATGGTGATGGTTATTCTGTTTTTTATACTGCCGAAATGGATGGAGGGGATGGAATTCATGAAAAAAATAAAACATGATTAAAGGTGAGCCCCTTGCAGTAGTGATTCCTCTATGCTGTTCCTAAATTACCTGAAACATCTGACATCCAATCTATACTAAAAAAAGCATCAACGACTTGAGGGTCGAACTGTATACCCGAGAGGGACTTTATATAGTCTGTCACTTTTGCCTGAGGCCATGCAGGCCTGTAAGGCCTGTCAGAGGAAAGAGCGTCCCAAACATCGACTATTGAGAAAATTCTTGCTGACAGAGGGATCTCTGTGCCTTTCAAGCCTCTAGGATATCCGTTGCCGTCCCATTTTTCATGATGACAGTATGGAATGTCCAGAGCAGGTTTTAAATAATCGGCGGAATCAAGAAAATTATATGCATATTCAGGATGACGTTTCATAATGGCCCACTCCTCCTCATCCAGCTTGCCGGGCTTATGCAGTATTTTATCGGGGATACCCATCTTTCCGATATCATGTAAAAGAGCGCCCCTCCTGATATGGACCAGTTCCTGGTCTTTAACATTAAATTTCTGTGCTACCTGAAGAGTCATGTCTGTAACCCTCTGGCAATGTCCCTCTGTTTCCTTGTCTCTCATATCGAGGGCACGGGACCAGCCTTCAATGGTAGCGTCATATGCAAGAACAAGCTCAGTATTTGAGCGCTCCAGGTCACTAAAGAGAGATGCATTGTCTATGGCAATTGCCGCCTGGCTTGCAATGCCGTCAAGAAAATCCATCCATTCAGGGTCTGCGTTAAGCTGCGTTCTACTGAATAATTCCAATACTCCCTTTACCTGTCCCTTTGCTATCAGAGGGACTGCAAAATAGCAGACAAACCTCTCAGTTGCAAAATCGGCTGAGCGGCTGAATCCATTGATGTCTTCATTGAGATTGTTTATGGTTATTATTTTACGTTCAATAGCAGCACGCCCTGCATTGCTTTCACCAAGCTTGAGTTTAGTATACTTGAGTGCGTCGGAGCGAAAATCTTTGCTTATTGCGTACTCAAGCAGGTGCGTATGCTGATTATGAAGTAGAATTGTTGCTGCATCAACATGGAGTTCAGATGTGACTTTGTCCAGCAGTATTTCCAGTGTGACATTCAGGTCCAGACTTGCAGTAATGGCCTTGTCTATTGACCTCAGTGCCTTGAGATATTGCAGGCGTTTATTTGTTGTTTCTTCTGCCTCTTTACGATCAGTGATGTCCAGCGTTGTTGATGCTATATTTATGGGTGTGCCGTCCTGATTGCTGATAATGGAGGCATTAACAAGTGCAGGAAAGGTTGTGCCATCCTTTCTTTTATGCCAAACCTCTTCATTTATAAGAGGTCCATTATTGTTAAGATGTTGAAGAAGGTTGTTAACTCTTGAATATTCCTTTTCTTCATAGAGGGCTGAAATATTATTCTTGATGAGGCTGTCATGTGAATGATTGTGCATAGATGCGAATGCATCATTTACATACTCGATATTGCCCTGAAGGTTTATAATTGATACTCCATAACCTGCTTTGTCAGAAATAGTCTTAAACTTTCTTACTTCTTCCTCCTTTTGCTTGCGTTCTGTTATATCTCTGACAATAGCCGTGAAGTATGGTTTATTATTAATCTTCCATGTGGAAAGAGAGGTATCGATTGGAAACTCGGTCCCGTCCTTTTTTCTGCCTGTAAACTCGACTGTTTTGCCGATAATAGTAGTTTTGCCTGTTTGGGTTACTCTCTGCATTGCGTTTGTATGAGACTGGTGAAAACGCTCGGGCATAAGTGTAGTAGCCGGGTTGCCCAAAAGTTCATCCGGTGAGTAGCCGAAGATAATGCATGCTGAGTTAATGTAGCTTATGTTGCCGCTGCTGTCACAGCATATAATCACGTCACTGGCATGGTCGGTGACAGAACGAAATTTTTCTTCGCTGGACTGTAACGCTTCTTCCTGTTTAACTAATTGCTTTGTTCCATTTCGCATCAATAAATATAAAATGCCGAAAGCGGAAAATATTATAAAAGCAATAAATGCAAGTGTTGATATCAGGATATCCTGAATATTGCCTTTTGCATTTGTGATGTCAACATATATTTCAATTGCTCCGACTATTTCATTATTATTATTTTTAAGAGGAAGATACGTTTCCACCAGGTCGATGTTAAGACGCTGCTCTTCTTCGAGGTCCCAGACTTTTTCTTTGCCTTCAAGTTCAGAGATGATATCACCTGATAAAGCCCGCTGCAGATTCTTGTTGTCTGAGTCCATCACACCTATGATAGAGTGGTCCGTACTGTATACAATCCTGCCTGTATTTGAAATGACTTTTACTTTTACTATATCAAGAGGGTTAAGGTAATAATGTAGACGCCTGTCCAGTTCAGCAATGTCTTCCGGCTCTACTGATAAAACATCGGGCTTGCCGGGTACTGAATAAAAAAACAGCTCTTTTTCACGCTCGAAGATTAATTTTGTTATGTTAATCGCCATATTTTCCGAATGGTTGATGCTGTAGGAATAGTAAATTTTATACATGCCGATGCCAACAAACAGAAGAATGATAAATACTGCAATCAGGGAAAATGATGTAAATAGTCCGAGAAGCATATCAGGGGTTTTGTTAGTCTGAATTTTATTGAATAATCGATTGCGTTTGTTACCTTTAGTTTTCATATGCTTTTATAATCATTCGTAAGAGAGGTCTGTTTTATTGGATTTATGTACCATGCCCCTGTTAACTATTTTGTGCTTATAATTCGAAGTATAGCAGGGCTTATGCAGAAGTCAAGACAATATTGGACTTTTCGGATATAGATTTTACTTGACGGTATATACAGAAATTGATGAAACTATAAGATACTCATGATTTTTATTTATTAAGATAAAATGGATAAATATATATTTGATAAAAGAAGCAGGGCAGTGGAGCATGTCCAGGGGGAAAAGGGGAACAAGGATATTCATTTCCCTCTTTGTATGGCAGTTAAATACAAAGACACCATTCCTATGGAGTGCTCGGACTTCCTTCTGAACACCACAAAGGGCAAGCTGTTTATTCCTGCTGACTCGCCATTTCCTGTAGGATCAAAGCTGACACTTCATTTTTACATACCTCCAAACACAAAGTTTCTCGCTGAAATGACAGGCAGAGTAACAGGTGAGGGAAGTCTCAACAATGTAAAAGGGAATCTCGTGAAAATATCAGACTTCTGGCATACAAAGCTCACAAAACTGGAAAATTACCTTGAAGAAAAGCAGCATCTTGTTGACGAGAAAGTTTGATTATGAGCGCACGTAACAATCAGAACTTAATCAACTGTGGTGCACGGGGACAGGGGATGACATCCCTGATATTGTGCATTCCTGTAATATACTGAACAAGCCTCTCAAAGCCCAGACCGAACCCTGCATGAG
>PIVU01000523.1 GCA_003354025.1 Nitrospirota bacterium | reverse complement strand
AACCGCGCCTTGTCATACACCCCGACGCTTCCAAAGGACCATTCCAGATCAGGCAGTTGGTCAAATCGCGAGGCCCTGGGAAGAAAATTATCCGAGCATATGCGCGGTGCAAGCGTCGTGTCCCGATGCTGCAGAAAATTCATGACCAGGCCTACGGACTGCAGATAATACTGTGCATTGCTCAGGATATGGTAGGAATTCTGCGAGAGTCCCTTATGGTTCGCAGGAAACTGGTCGAAGAGTGCCGAAAAGCCATTCTGCGAAAAGATGGCATTCATCACTTCGATGCTCAGGTCGGCCTGAAAGACCTCATGGCCGTGCAGTTTCAGAAAGCCCTTCAAATAGGGCGATGCGGGATAGGAAGTATTGAGCTGAGTAAAGGGCGGCGTGATGAGCAGTGTTTTAATTGGCATAGGATCTGGTGTTTCAGCAGCTCGTGCTGCAACTTCAATATTAACAGAAAAAATATCGATCCGGCAATTTTTTTGTATTTTTGTGATCGCAAATTCTTGCGGATAAACGGTTATAGCCGTCAAGGTTTTCTGATGTTGTCAGATCTCTATCCAGGTTAATTATATTGCTGGCAGCAATGTGAAACCACTATTCAAAACCACAATATAACATCAGCCCCATCCCTGAAGATCTTACAAATTGTGTTACAATGACTTAACTATAGCAACTGCAATTTATTATCACTAGAAAGAGCCGTCAAGCATTTACTTCATGCAGTTATTCTTATGTTACTCAATAGGGATATGGATCCTGTCTGAATATTTAGAACATTGAATAAAAATATAAAAAAGAAATGTGTAGCAATCAAAAAGACCTCCAACTTTGTTCGCTCAAAAGATATTACTGTAGCGCTGCAAGAGATAGAGGAGTTAATCGGCAAATTAAATACCGCCGCTCGTCTTGACTCTCTAAATGAATTAAAACCGATAATTAAGAAATATTTTCAAGAGTTAGAATCACTCGATAGAAAAAAGATAATTTCTGCTTTGATAGCTTCCTTAAACGGTACTCAATTTTGGGGAGG
>PIVU01000245.1 GCA_003354025.1 Nitrospirota bacterium | reverse complement strand
TCACTATTCGGGCTGTTAATATTATCAGCATAGTCAGTAGATCCGTCATAACTAAAGTTATAATCATAAGTGCTTCCATTGACCGGCAGATTAATTGGAAGCCGCCAGTCATCGTAGCCAAGATAGTTATTGGTATTAAGATAACCGATCCAGCTTTGAGCATGATACCAGCTCATCAACCCACTATCACCAAAGCAATTTCCCGGGGTAGAGCAATAACTGGATGTATATGCTGTGTTTGCATCCTTCACCCACATGAGAATTGAGCCGTCATTCCTTGATTGTGTGACTGTATCATTACCATTGTCGACAAGAGAAGCATTTGAATTGACACTTAAGCAAATTAATAAGACGCTTGATATAAAACATAAGATTATAACTTTTGAGGCTTTCATAATTAATTCCTTTCTTAAGACACAATTATTTATGGCGTGGATATATATATAGAACCAATAAGTTTCAGGTCGCTAAGATGTACTATTTTAACAAAATACTAGGCTGCCTGACAAATACTATCTTCAATTTTGGAGCATAACATATTAATCCCGAACCTTCCGGTTATTTCGTTTTCCAATACCACAGGGTTATACCCCAAAATCATAAGTGCCTATATTATAAAGAAACTCAAATATTTGACATTCCGTTTTGCTCTGTAATACCATGTATTCGGAAGTTCCGTTTTGCTGGTAATAACATATTTTTAGGGGACATAGCATGAAAAAAATAGTTTTGCCTGAGTATCAGGGATATCTGCGTTCAAACAGCCTTGTCCAAGAAAAGTATATCCGATTTTTCGCTCATTGGGCAAGGGAATTCTTAACATTTTCAAAGAGTAACAGCACTTTAAATCATGTTTTAGTTGATCAGGAATTCATCGATTACCTAAAGTCTCGTAAGAAAAATGCTAATTGGCAGCTCAAGCAGGCAAGTTTCGATATTCTTGTACTCGATATTTGATATTCGTCGCATATACCCTATCTTTACTTTTTTGCGCTTCACCATTAAACTGCAAAAATAAACTTAACTATATGATAAGGAGAGATCCATGGACTACACAATTAATAAAGTAGAAATGGGTGAAGAATTTAAAATTTGTCCGGAGTGCGGATACCAGGACGGCTTCCACTCCATGTTTAAAAAGGAAGGGGACATTACCAGGTGGCTTTTTATCTGTCCTTCCTGCCACAGCATATTTGATATCGGACAGACGGTGTAATAAAAAAAGGCCGGACAGCAGTCTTGCGAATGCAGTCCGGCCTTCATTACTTCACGGACAATCAGCAGGGATGAACATTGGCCCTGCCCACGATTTTTGGTGGAACGTACTTTGTCTTTTTCACTCTATACCTCCTTCCGTGATTCTTACTATATTAATAATTATTTCTTAGTCTCACTGTTTTGCTTCATTTCTTCTTTCATCTGTTTCATGAGTTTTTCCTGCATTTTTTTGTCAACTCCGAGCCCCTGGCTCTGCTGGGCCTTAGGTCCTCTTTCGAGGTGCCTGACAACAGTAATGTCGACACCCTTTGTTACCACGCCTGTGCTCACTGTTACGGCCGCCGGTTTTTCCTCTCCATAGCTGCCCATGATCGCACCCGGAATTGGCGGACCTCCTCCATAAATGTCCCGAACTCTTAAATAGTATTTTCCGGGGTGACTGACACTGATAAAATATTTTCCGTCCTTCCCGGTTTTGTATGATGTGAACGGCGGCAGGCCTGTCATGGTCTCCGTAAAGTAGGCAAACACAATCGCCCCTTCAACGGCATCTCCCTTAATGTTTCGAATAATACCGGAAATTCCGGCTGCATCATCGGGGATTTCCCTTTTAAAGGGAATGGCCTCAGAAATTATACCCAAGTTCAGGTTCTTGTCCTTTTCAAGAGCGTAAACAAGAGGGAGACCTTCAGCATCCTGGCTTATAAAGAAGTAATCGCCGTCCCTCGGAGGGCCGATAAGTTCGCCGGACATTCTCTTGACTGCTCCCATAAAGTACCTGCCCGTGGGCAGGGCCACCCTGAACTTACCTTCCTGGTCCATATCAGCTACTTCATCGGGTATTCTGAGATACCTGTTCGGGGCAGGAACCGGCCCCTCGTCGGCACGGAAAAATACCACCATGCCTCCGGCCATCGGGCCTCCATTTTTTATCATCATCTGCCCGGAGATCCATCCGATTTTTACATCTTCGGCAAATAGAGAGCCAGCAAACAAGCACAAGGCCGCTAATATAATAAAAATAGTTTTCTTCATCATTTTATCACCTTTCTTCTCATACCTGCGTCCTTAACAGGAGAAGTAAAATAAGGTTTATATAAAACACTGCCTAATGTATCGTCCATTTTGTCATCATAAATTAAATATTCAATATTTTTTTCTTTAGAGCTGCCCCACCAGTTATCATTCAGCATAATATTGTATCCCTGCCTCTCACCGAGTCTGAAATTGTATTCCTCATTATACGCAATATTATTAAAGCTGACAACAGGCTGATGACGATGCAGTAATGCTTTTTTATTAAAGGTCTCTGAAAAATCTACTATATTCTGGTTAGAGGGCACATGGAATATGCCGACATCATTATTTAATATATTATTTTGAGTTATTTCAACGGGCCCTTCCAGTCTCGTATATCTTATTCCAAAACCGTTGGAAAGTATTTCATTATGCTCAATGATTAACTCTGTCCTTCCAAACCTGATTGCTTCATGGTTATTGATAAAATATGAATCCATAACAACAGCGTTTGAAAAATGAGACTGCAGCCCGGTAAAGGCGTGCTTGAACATACAGTACTTAATAATGTTCTGATCTTCCGATACAAAGAACAGCACATAGGACCAGTCCATTTTTCTTGGCCTGTCCTCTGCGGATGAAAATGAAATCATGCGGTTGGGAGTCCCCTCTGCAACAAGCCTCCCGCTTACTCTTATCTTCCCGTCCCCTACCCCGTCACGGTTCCGGTCTATTCTCCTGAATTGAACAGATGTTCCGGGCTCAATTGTCAAAGTAGCGCCCCTTGCAACATGAACAATTCCATTTATAGTAATGTCACCTGCCCACGAGGTGTCCCTTTCAATTACGGTATCAACTGCATATTCATGGTTCACAACCTTTACTTCCCTGCTCCTGGCTCTTGCCTCATTCTTGTTTGTCATCATTTTGCTGACTACGATATATACATCACTGACAGAGTCTCTTTCCAATACAACAGCATGATCAGTGTTACCCTCGTACAGTCCATAGTTCTCACCCTTTGCCGGTGCCTCTCCGATAAGTTCTCGAGCTACCATATAGTAAGTGCCCTTCTTTTCAGCCTCTATCACATACTTGCCCTGTGCATCGGTCTTAACCATATACTCCGGCATGGTCCGTACATATAGCATTTGAAACATTTGATCCGGTTTCCCTTTATAGGCCATGACGTACAGGTCTTTCATGGGGTTTCCGTCCAGATCAGTAACCTGCCCTGTGATCCTGAAGCGTTCGGAGTTTTTTTCCATTTTGTTCTCTCTGAACCTGACGCTGCCTTCACTGGATTTTTTTACAAGTATAGTCGGGTATATGTCCCTGTCAAGAAATGCCTCCAGGTCGTCTTTGGGGTAACAGGGTATATCTACATAGGTATTATTTTCAATTTTGACTGACAGCGGGTTTGAAGAGTAGTAGCAGAACAGATCACCTTTTACCAAGGGCCTCAATCCTCTAAAATTCATTCTCTTCCTGGCAACAATGACATATTCTCCAGGCTCGGCATTTAAAGCAAACAACCCATGCATATCGGTTGTACTCGTTAAAAAACCCATTCCTCTGAATGCCATATTTGTGACCGGATATATTGAAACCTGTGCGCCCTGCACCGGACTGCCTTTAAAAGTTACTTTACCGGACAGCTTTGCAGAAGATGTCCCTGCAATAGTTTCATCCGTTTCAGGAAGAACCATAAAGGGTATCCAGAGGTTTTCGTCAGTCACCGTAATCGGGTTGGCTCCATGAAAGGCAAAAAAGGAATTCCCTCGTTCAATGCCTGAAGCAGTCAGGTAATATCTGCCGGCTGGAAGGTCAAGCAGGTAAAACCCCTTTTTATCGCCTGCAACTGACGTATGAGAGGGGTGCTTATTTATCAACTCATCATATGATTCATATGCAAATACTTCTCCATTAACCAAAGGTCCTTTTTCAGAGAGAATAATACCTTCTATAACAGCAGATGATGATTGAAGCGGGAGGCAC
>PIVU01000522.1 GCA_003354025.1 Nitrospirota bacterium | reverse complement strand
TTATGCATATAAAAAATATCAGACGGATCATAACAAAGCAATTGAAAACTGATCATCCTCACTGGAAAAAACTGATCAAGAAATCCAAAAAGAAATTAATCCAGCAAGTCGTGGATGAGGTTACGAATAATTATGATTACTCTCAGGCCTTGAGTATCCCCATAGAAGAGCTCACAGGTATTGAAGATCAAATGCCGTCTGAAGGGATCCGCAGCCTTCCGGAGATGGCCGCTTACATAAAAACATTTCATAGCGATAATCTTTTCGATTTTGATAAGCGAAGAAAACCATATATCGAAATCGTTGATCAGGAGTTGCAGTTTATTGACCAGCTTTTAGATGACCAGATTATCAATAGCTTTATTGCACCGGAGTCTTATTCCGCTCCACATAGGGAGATTCAACCCTATCAGCTGTTTCGAATGGAACTTTTGAAAATTATCAAATACCCTGAAATCAGTTACAGGAAGTTTTGCAGTGATGAATATTTTGGCAGAGAAAGAAAGCAAAACAGGCGATTTGTAAGGCTACCTTTAAATACAAAAGATCAAGTCCATCATACAGAATTGTGTCATTTTCGGACTGGCTTGCTTTTCAAACAATTGATGAATGTTTTTGTGTACTTCCTTCATCATTTTTATAAATCCGGTTGCCTTGAGAATACGGTCATTCATGCCGTTGATTCTACTGAACTCCCCTCTGAAATTAAGTATCCTCTTTGTATAGTCGAGGTCGAAGGCAAAAAAATACGCATATATTCCGACCCTGATTGTGATTGTGGAACACGCAGAAAAAAAAGAGATAAATCGTACTATGTGGTTGGATATCGACTCCATACCCTGACCGCGATAAACCCATCAACAGGACATTGTTTCCCATTGGTCTCTATTGTCGGCGCAGCAAATCATCATGACAGCCTGTTCTTAAAACCGTTGATCAAACTTGCGCAGGCGCTGGGTATCGATATGAAACTGATAACCGCCGACCAAGCTTATCATGATAGTGATGGCTCGGTACTTAATGAGACCGGCGTTTATGTTGTA
>PIVU01000244.1 GCA_003354025.1 Nitrospirota bacterium | reverse complement strand
GCTTCATTGTTGAAACATTTAAGAAAAACTTCGCTTATTGTCATATCCTCTTTTATCGCTGTTATGATCATCATGTTGATTATCTCCTACATTGTTGGGAGGAGTATTTTCCGTCCAATCATGAAACTGCATGAAGCAACCGGAATAATTGCTGGGGGGAACCTGGACCATAGAATAAACATCACTTCTTCTGATGAACTTGGACAATTGAGCAAAGCATTTAATGACATGAGCGGCAACTTACATAATTCCCAGGAAGTTCTAACAGACGAAATAACGGAGCGTAAAGCAGCAGAGGAAACGATGGACCGCTATAGTAAGGAGCTGGACTCCATTTACAACTCAATTACTGATTTCCTTACCGTCATTGACAGAGAATTCAAAATCCTCAGAGTCAACAGGGCAATTGAACAGGTATGGGGAAAAGATTTAATAGGCAAAGTGTGCTACGAAACATATCAAGGAAGAGACACTATATGCCCGGGCTGTCCAACTGCAATAGCTATAGAGACAAAAGAATCAGCTTTTTCCATTCAGGACCCGCCCGTTGAGGGCGTTCCGTCTGTTGAAATATTCGCATTCCCAATATTGAACAAATCTGGAGAGGTCATTGCTGTTGTCGAACATGGAAAAGACATTACAAATCGTCGCAGAACAGAAAAAGCATTAAAGAAAAGTGAAGAAAAGTATCGAAGACTATTTACCACTGTCTCTACAAGTTGGGCATATCATAAGATTGTTACAGATGATGAAGGGAATCCTGTTGATTATATATTTCTTGAGGTAAACAGTGCATTTGAAAACATGACTGGTCTGCAAAATGAGAGTATTGTTGGCAAGCCTGTTACAGAGGTGTTGCCGGGGATTGAAAATGACCCGGCCGACTGGATAAACAAATATGGCAGCGTTGCGTTAACAGGTAATGAAATGCAATTTGAAAACTACTCGGAGGCTCTTCATAAGTGGTTTCTCGTTTCAGCAACATGTCCTGAAAAGGGTTACTTCATAACTGTATTCGAAGATATTACTGAAAGAAAACAGGCGGAAGAGCATGTCAAGGCAGCTCTTAAAGAAAAAGAAGTGCTGCTGCAGGAAATCCACCACAGGGTAAAGAACAACATGACCGTTATCACGAGCCTGCTAAAGCTGCAGTCAAGGCATGCAAAGGGTTTACAAAACAAGGGGATTTTTAATGACAGCATTAACCGGATACAGTCCATGGCCATGATTCATGAGAAACTATACAAATCAGAAGACCTGTCTCACATAGACTTCGCACCATACCTCCGGGAAATGATAGTGTCTATGTTTAAGTCCTACGGGCCTGCAGTGGAGAGCATTCAGCTGGAAATGGACATGGAAAACATGAGCCTGGACCTTGATACAGCAATACCCTGCGGGTTGATCGTAAACGAGCTTATGTCCAATGCCCTTAAGCACGCGTTTCCCGGGAATAATTCTGGGACAATAACGATCTCCCTGCATATGATCGATAAAAATATCGAAATCCTCGTCGCTGATACCGGCATAGGAATATCACAGGAACTGGAGCTGGAAACTATTGATTCATTGGGGCTGAACCTTGTAAATACACTGGCAAGGCAGCTCAAGGGAACAGTCAGTATAGGAAACAATAACGGCACAGAGGTCAGGGTAACATTCAGGAGGGCTGAGGAGTGAAGAAAAAGCGCATAATGGTAGTTGAAGATGAAGGAGTTACCGCACTTAATATACGAAGCACGCTTGAAGACATTGGCTATAGCGTAACCTCAACAGTATTTACCGGTGAAGAGGCAGTTCAAAAAGCTGCCGATGATAAACCGGACTTAGTACTTATGGACATCGTCCTGGACGGAAAAATGGACGGAATTGCAGCCGCTGGGCATATTCAGTCAAATGATGATATACCGGTTGTTTATCTGACTGCACATTCAGACAGTAAAATGCTTAAACGCATTAAATCAACTGCCCCATTTGGCTATATTGTAAAACCATATACAGACCAGGAACTCCAGATGAGTGTTGAAATAGCTCTGTACAAACATGGAATGGAAAAAAAGCTGAAGATAAGTAATGATGAACTGGAAGCTAAGGTCAAAACACGAACGGAGGAGCTGGGAAAAACAGTATTGCTCCTCGGAGAAGCAGAGCAAAAACTTAGATTGGATGCCGAAACACTTGCTGAAAGCAATACTGCATTAAAGGTCCTGTTAAAGCAGCGGGAGCAGGACCAGACCGAATTAGCAAATAATATCATGTCTAATGTTAAACACCTTATCCTTCCATATATTGAGAAGCTGAAAAAAAACAGGCCCGTGTCAGATGAGTCTGATTACTTAGCATTGCTGGAGTCTAACCTGAATAATATAGTATCGCCCTTTTCAGCAAAACTGTCTTTTCAATACCTTGACTTCACCCCAAGAGAAATGATGGTGGCTGATCTTATCAGGGACGGCAAACAGGACAAGGACATTATGGAGATTCTTCACATATCCCTGGACACTGTCAAAGCACACCGCAAGAATATCAGGAAGAAACTCGGCATAAACAACAAGAAAATCAACCTTCGGAGCAAGCTTTTGTCTCTCACAAAGTAGGTATATTTCACTACCCTTACACTACCCATCTTTAATCCTCCATTTTCCCTAATACTATGGTTAAATATATGCAGTCTTTATTCCTTGTGCATTTTGCAAAAAAGCGTATTTAAATTTCTGACCGTACAAATACAGCCTGAGCCACCTAATGGAACCTGAATTTAAAAAAATACTATTAAAAGATCTTTTATTTGACTGCCCGGAAGGCTCAGCATTAAAAACCTGTATGACAAAGCATCTCAGAATGCTTCCCCTTGAAGAACGCCTGAAAATTGTTGAAGCAATGGAAAAAAATGAACTGGATTTTATCATAAGGAACCACCGGGAGTGCCGGCTAAAGAGAAGAGACCGCAGCGACAGGCCGGGATAGAGTTACACATAACAAATACTGGAAGCAGGAATTCATATCATGACACTGGAGAACAGCAAACGCATAATGGTCGTTGAAGATGAGGCAATTACAGCCATGAATCTTCGGGCCAGTCTCGAAGACATGGGGTACGTAGTAACATCAACGGCACTTTCCGGCGAGGAAGCCGTTAAAAATGCTGCCAATGACATGCCGGACTTAGTATTAATGGATATATCACTGAGAGGAAAAATGGACGGCATTGAAGCTGCAGGTCATATAAACGATCAGTTCAATATACCTATCATTTACCTTACCGCTCAGTCAGACGTGCAAATAATGAATCGAATAAAAGCAACACAACCCTCTGGATACATAACCAAGCCTTTTTATGAAAAAGAAATTCACTTCGTACTTGAAATCGCTTTGGACAAAAACAGAATCGAAAAACAACTCAAACAAAGTGAAGCCCAGCTGAAAGAACACCGGGAGCATCTCCTGGACATGGTAAATGATAAGACCGCCGAGCTCAGACAGGCCAATGAACATCTGAAGCAGGAAATAAAAAGCCGGATAACCGCCGAGGCAGAATTAATGCGCAGCGCACAGCTGGCCGCACTTGGAGAACTGGCGGCAGGACTGGTGCATGAAATCAATAATCCCATTAACGGTATTATTAATTACGCCCAAATATTGTTAAATCGCGCAGCCGAAGACAGCAGTGAACGTGATATAGCAGAAAGAATTATTGAGGAAAGCTCCCGCATCGCAAACATCTCTAAAGACATGCTTTCATATGTACAGGGCAGCAGTAAAGAAAAAAGCCCTGTCCATATTCATACAGTACTGTCTTTCGCACTATCACTCACCGAACCTCAATTGACCGTAGACGGAATAGAGCTCATAATCGATGTTCCATCCAATCTTCCACCCGTGATAGGACAATCCCAGCAGCTAACTCAGGTATTTCTGAATATAATTAACAATGCCGGATATGCACTTAACAAAAAACACAATAGAACTCATACAGACAAACTTCTTAAAATAATGGCCTGGGAAACCACTATCGATAACAAAAACCACCTGAGGATTTCATTCTACGACAGAGGGACCGGAATCCCTACCAGCGATCTTAACAATATAATGAAGCCCTTTTTCACAACTAAGCCGCCTAGTGCAGGCACAGGCATAGGACTCAGCATCAGCAATGGAATCATTAATAACATGGGAGGCAAAATTACTGTATACAGCGTAGAAAATCAATATACTGACGTAAGCATAGACCTCCCGATTATCAGCAATAAAACTCTGGCATAA
>PIVU01000521.1 GCA_003354025.1 Nitrospirota bacterium | reverse complement strand
TTAACTCTTACCGGGCAGGAAGTTCTTGTTTCTGCGCCTAACAATATTGCATGATTTGAAACAAATAATGGATAACCCTCTTTCCATTTATTAAATGCTTGTAAAAGTAATTCGTTCACAAATTGCGGGAAAATATCATTCAGGTCAGCAGTCACGGCCCCCATCTTGTATGAATTTCTATTTAAGCTTTCAGAGGTCCTCCCGCATAAAAAATCCACCAGATTCTGAGCAGGGACTTCCCATCTTCCTCCACCTGCTTGAAAAGCCTTTCGCTCTATATCCTTTTGGAACTCTATCCCGGCCAAAGGATGGGCTGATCCATAATCACTCGTATTACAGGATACAGCAATTGCTGAATTTGAAAAGGCCGATGATCTGCTCGAGTAGCTCATGCCGTTTAGAACCAGCATTCCATTTTCAGATGATGCATTTATTACCTCACCTCCGGGACACATACAGAATGAATATACCCCCCTCTTTATTTTTTTATTGGTGTAAGTAAAAGAATACTCGGCAGCCCCAATACCTGGAAAATTATTATATTTATTGCCATATCTTATAAGATTAATAATTTCAACAGGATGCTCAACTCTAACACCAACAGAAATTGGCTTCTGCTCAATAAATACCCCTTTTTTGTGCATCATCTCAAATGTATCACGCGCGGAATGTCCCAACGCAAGATAGACAATCGAAGAAAGATATTCCTTCTGCTCGTTTATTACTACGCCTGAGACCTTGCCATCTGATATAAGAATATCCGTCATTTTTGAGCCGTAATATATATCTCCGCCTCTTTCGAGAATATAGCTCCTCATATTTTTGACTATTCCGCACAACACGTCCGTCCCCAAATGTGGCTTGCTGATGTACCCTATTTCTTCAGGCGCGCCAAATTTTATAAAAGTATCCAGCACCTTGTTTGCATATTGCGAATTCTTTACCCTGGAAAACAGCTTCCCGCCAGAGTATGAGCCTGCACCCCCTTCCCCGGCTTGGATATTTGATTCAGGGTCCCGCCCGCCTTCTTTAAGAAATTTTTGAATAT
>PIVU01000243.1 GCA_003354025.1 Nitrospirota bacterium | reverse complement strand
TCATCAGGCAGACACCCTGTAGCGGTTGACCGGAACTTATAGACCCCCACAGTAAGGTCCCTCGGATATATCGTCCAGGGTCTGTCAGTATTTTCATCAACATCGATAATGCCTATTGCCCCCTCGCCGTTCCCGTTTGAGCCATGACAGATAAGACATCGGCTTTGGTAAATCTTCTTGCCGTCCGCTCCGTAAGCACTGCCAGTGATATCTGTCAGAGTCGCAACAGACCATGACAGAAGCAGGAAAGATAAAACCAAAGTTATACCTCTTAATTTTTCTCTAAATCTCTGCATCTCCCTTCCCCTTTCTGTTAATTACTTTAATTTTAAATATGCGGCACATCTCATATCAGACACTTCATGATCTGTTCACAATGGTTATAATCCGGCATAACTGTCTCTGAGGGTTGGTGAGATATAAACCTTTCACGAAGAACCTGTTTCATTTGTTTCTTTTCTTCCATGTTAGTTGTTTAAGAGCATGTTTGCGGCTGGTATTGCCTAAATCATAACCGAAACAATTCAGTTTGCCTATCCTCTAAAAGGGGGGTTTTTTATTGGGGAAATCTTGAGCTTGAAATCAAGAAACGATCAGTCACGGAATTAAAGACTATATTTCAATTAGTTACAGGAAGGGTTAAAAGAAATTGACGAGTAGCGACCTTGCCTACCGGCAGGCAGGTTTACGAGTGACGAGTGACGAAGTAAAGTAAAGTTCGTCATTCGTCACTCTCCTTTTTTGTTCTAAAAACCATCAAGCTCCATTATGAGGCTGTCTTTTCACTAATGTATTCACCACCTGTAATATAATTCGTCAAATCCTGAATTGTAATTTTTTGCGCAATTATGATCGCATTAACAACATCACCAATACTTACAATGCCAATCAAACTACCATCCTCAATAACAGGCACATGACGGTGACGCGTGGTTGTCATCAGGGCCATGCACTCTTCAATGCTCTTATCCGGGGTTATGGAGATTACCGGGGAGGTCATCAATTCTTCAATATTTGTTTCCTTGGAAGATTTTCCTTTCAGGATAACCTTCCGAGCGTAATCACGTTCTGATAAAACACCTACAATCTTTCCATCATCAATAACCATTAATGCCCCGATGTTTTTGTCGGCCATTATTTCGAGGGCCTTATAGGCAGTATCCTTTGGGGAGACAGACCAGATATTGTTGTCCTTTGAATTTAAGACATCCTTGACCTTTAACATAGCTTTATATCCTCCTTATTTATCAACCTGTAAAAATGTCCAGCTAATTAATCAGAGTATAAATATATAACTGACGTTTTAAAAGTAGTTCTAATGAACAAAGATTACTATGATTTAGATCATAAACAGGTGGAATGGAGAATGTGGAATGGCATGAGAAAAGGAGAATGACAAATGACACACTTAATTTTACTTCGTAATTCTCTTTTAAAACCCTACCCTTCAATTATAATCTTATTCTTAATAGCATACTTAACAAGCCCGGCAGTGTTATGTATTGAAAGCTTGTCCATTATCTTCTTACGGTGCGTATCAACCGTACTGACACTTACAAACAGAATGTCCGCAATCTCACGACTGGTCTTTCCTTCAGCTATTAACTGAAGGACTTCTCTCTCCCTGTCAGTTAAAGGGTCAGTATTATTTTCTATTTCCCCACTGCGGATTTGCCTGACAAGGTCTTCCATCATGGCTTCCTCAATGGATTTTGAAAGAAAGACCTTTCCACTCAAAACAATCTTTATGGCTTCAAGCAGCTGGCTAAAGCTCTCTTCCTTAAGCAGGTAGCCGCTTGCCCCGGCCTTAAGGGCCTCTACCACATACATCTGATCGGCAAGCATCGAGAGCATAACGATCTTCAGCCCGGGAAGAGATTTTAAAACATTACGCGTTGCCTCAATCCCGTTTAACATAGGCATAGCCACATCAAGCACCGCAACATCAGGCTTAAGCTCCTCCAACATCTTCACAGCCTCACGCCCATCGTTCGCCTCGCCCACAACAACCATCTCATCAACATTATCAAGCTGCGCTTTAAGCCCGTCCCTGAACATCTTATGATCATCTGCTAAAAACACTTTAATAGTCATAGTTCGTAATCCGTAATCCGTAATCCGTAATCCGTAATCCGTCGTTCGTCGTTCGTCGTTCGTCGTCCGACGCTCGACGTTAGTTAACTGCCTTTCCCAATCGGTATCGTAATAGTCACACTGGTCCCACCGCCCGGTCTGGATTGAAGAGTAAATTCACCATCAATTCCTGATACCCATTCTCGTATCGAATAAATACCAATCCCTCTGAATTCTCCCGGAGATTTCAAAATACTGTCCGGGTCAAATCCCTTGCCGTCATCACTGACAATCACTTCAAATGCTGAATCAGGGTCTCTGACCGTCACTATAACATTTTCTGCGTCTGCATGTTTAAGTGCATTATTGAGAAGTTCTTTTATAACCCTCAAAAGATATATGGACACAGCGCGGGACGGCTCTGCCGGAGTCCCTGCCTGAACGAATTTTGTTTCAAGCCCTGTCTTGGATTTATAATCCTTGACATGCCATTCAATTGTCCGCAGCAGGCCGAAATCATCAAGCATTATGGGATACAGATCAAATATGAGTGTCCTTGTCTGCTGTATCATTTCTTTTATCAGTTTAATGCTGTCTTCAAGAGATTCAGTCATGTTATCCGACCCGTCAGCTGACCTGGATATCACATCTTCTATTTTCATTCTCAATATTGCAAGACTATGCCCTAAATGATCATGTACATCTTTCGCAATGCCGCGGCGCTCCTTTGCCTGGGCAAGGACCGTCTCTTCCTGGAGTTTTCTCTGAAAGGTTTTTTCCTGATCCTGTCTCATTTTCAGGGTCTCTGCCATTTCGTTAAAAACACTGCTCAATTGACCGATCTCATCCTCAGATGTAATATTTATCCTGGTGGACAAATCACCATCTCGTAAATGTTCGGCAGCATCCACAGTTTCACGCAATTTATTAAATACATTCTTTCCTATGAAATAAAAACATCCTGCCGCAATAAAAAGAGAAAAAATAAATGTTAAGGAAGCATTAGTTTTGAGTCTTACAATAGCCTTTGATGAATCATCTTCCATCATCTTGACCCCTTTATCCATCTCCTGAAGTATCTCTAAAGAGGAAGAATATAATGCCTCCATTTCACTTGCAACTTTAAGTTCTCCATTTGCCCCTCTGATGATGTCCTGTTTAAATTTACTCCACAGCCCCTTCACAGTTAGAAGCTGGCCCCTGATCTCTTTAGTTTTTGCAGGAGGCAATCCTGATTCTTTATCCCCGTCAATAAGGTTGTTCAAAGCTCGCTCAAAGAGCTGCTGCGTCTTTTCCATATCTTTCCCGGCATCAAAACCATTCGCTATAAACATCGCTTCTTTTGTCATCTTCTGGCTTAGCATTCTCTGCCTTCCGGCAAGATTTATAATCGTTCCATAGGCCTTTGAATCGTTGATCCAGAGTTGAATGCCAACAAAATTGCTGGAGACACACAAGAACAACGCTAAAAGTGCAATACTGATTTTCCATTTAATACTTATTGTCATGATTTTGTTTTGCTTCCGGGATCGATATTTTTTTAAATTTTACTTTATCTTATAAAAGATATCATATGATTTGTATCATAGGACCAGTGCTACAGGGGCGGGGGGGACTCTGGCATTTTATTCACATTGAGAAGTTATTTGATAGAGAAAACTGCCCTTGATAATGCCATCAACCGCCTTTTTGTACATCTCCCCTGCTTTGTCATTTTCACCCTTAATCTCATATGCCCTTCCAAGTTCATAATAGGCCGTTTGAGGATTGGGATTTGCTGTTACTGCGGCTGTTAATGCATCTACTGCCCCGTCTATATTGCCCTGTAAGATATAGACCTTCCCCAGTCCTGTCTTGGCATCATTTGATCCGGGCTCAAGCTCCAGCGCCCTGTGAAATGATTGAAGGGCAAATTCAGTCTCTTTTATCTCCAGCAATAAAAAACCAAGGAGAATATGAGTCCTGGACATGTCAGGCTTTGATTCAATTGAACTCTCTGCAGAAGTTATCGCATGATTAATAAGCCCTTCCTCTGCAAATTTCAATGCAAGGTTATAATTCCTCTCCGCCCTAAGTTCGGACTCAGATTTTGCTATGATTTTTTTCTGCTGGGAAATCAATTCCGTTAATTCCATCTCATCTATCTCTCCAAGCATGTGGCGAAGATATCCCACAAGTTTTGTTGTGTATGTGACCGCATGCCCCGGGATGCTGCGGGAATA
>PIVU01000055.1 GCA_003354025.1 Nitrospirota bacterium | reverse complement strand
CTCATCTCTCCCTTGAGAACATTAAAAATCTGCGGTAGTTCATCCAGGGATGTCTGCCTTAAGAATCTACCGATTTTTGTTACTCTTGGATCATTTGACAGTTTCCAGTGATGGTTCCATTCGTTTCTGGTTTCGTCATTGCTCTCGAGTAAATGCTGTAACCTTGCATCGGCGTCGCTGTACATTGTTCTGAATTTGTAACATGAGAAAGGTCTGTCCTTTTTGCCTACTCTCCGTTGGGAATACATTGCAGCGCCCTTTGAATCTATCCTTATCAGGAGTGCTATAACGGCCATAGGAATTGCAAGAACAAGAAGTAAAAAAAAGCTGAAAATTAAATCAAATAATTTCTTTATCAGAATATTGCCCGGTTCTGCAAGGTTATTTTTCACTTCAAGGCCGATGGCCTGCTCCTGAAAGAAATGCTGAAGGTTTGTTCCAAGCACAGTAATGCCGAAAATATCCGGGATGAGAATAATGCTGTGTGCCTCATGCTGGAGTGTGTTTACGAGACAGGTGATTTTTTCTTTACTGCATCCGGGCATAGCTATTATAATGTCCTCAATACTGCATCTGCCTATATATTTTTTTGCTTTATCAACTCCGGAGTGTATTTTAATCCCGTGAATTCTCTTGCCGATTTTATTAGGATCATCGTCAAGAAAACCTACTACATCCAGTCCAAGATTCCGGTCTCTTCTTAAGGCGCTGAATATAAGCTCCCCTGTACTCCCCGCCCCAAGAACGAGAACCTTGCTTTTTAAAAGGCCAAATTGCATTAAAAGCTTCTTTGTGTTTGTCCTGACAATTGGTATTATAGGAAAAGAAATGACACCCATTAACACAATGACCGTTCTGGAAAACTGATCTCCAAACTTGCCGAGGTAGAGGATGGTAAATACTCCAAGTGTTGAGAACATACTAACTTTCCAGAGCATTTTGATTTCGTCCCAAAAAGAAAATCGCCTTGTATAAAGGCCTTCGTATGCGAAAAAAAAGAGCCATACATAAAAAATCCACCAGAAATAAGTAAAGTCTATCTGAGGGAACTCCGGGAATTTATGGAAGTAAGGTAAAACATTTTTTCTTATAAAGAGGGCGCTTTTTAAGGTGATAAATACTGTTGCAATATCGATAAGAAAAAGCAGAAAAATCCCGAGTCGTTTCTTTGTCATATTGATAACATACCGTAATTACATAAAATTAGCAGGAATCAGCGGTTACGCGTCGCTTAATACGGATATTGTAGTTATTGCATGGAAATAGGTCAACAAGGGGTAGTTTGGTATGCAGTTGGCTGCCGGGTGTAAAAATATCGTTTCTCCATGCTAAACTGATTCCATGATTTATCTTAATAACAAACTTGTTCCTGAGGGAAAAGCCATGGTCTCTGTTTATGATCATGGCTTTCTTTATGGAGATGGGATTTATGAAACTCTAAGGGTATACGATGGGATTGTGTTTAAAATTGACGAACATATTCAAAGGTTAATGAGTTCCGCAGCTATGATCGGCCTGGAAGTCCCCAAGTCTTCAGATGGAATAAAGAAGGCTGTTTATGAAACGGTAAGAGCTAATAAACAAAAAGATGCGGTCGTTAGGATCACCGTTTCGAGAGGTGCCGGTCCACTTGGACTTGATCCAGGGCTGTGTCCTGAACCCACTTTTGTTATTATGGCTCATGAGTTTCATCCCTATCCCCGGAAATATAATCAAAAGGGATTAAGCATAGCAATAGTAAATACAAGGAGAAACTATGATAAGGCCCTGGATCCTCAAATTAAGTCTCTTAATTTTCTGAATAACATTCTTGCAAAAATTGAGGCAAAAAAAATGGATGTACAGGAAGCTATAATGCTGAATTACAGGGGGTATGTATCTGAAGGGACGGTAAGCAATATTTTTTTCGTGAGAGATAATGCACTGTGTACGCCTTCATTGAATGTTGGATTGCTGGGAGGGATTACACGGTCCATAATCCTGACCATTGCTGGGCAAAGTGGGATTCGTCTGAAAGAAAGACAGTTTAAACCAGGTGAGCTATACAAAGCAGAGGAGATTTTTATTTCCAATTCAACAATGGAAATTATGCCGGTGCGAGAAATTAACGGCAAAATAATTTCAGATACTCCAGGGCAGGTTACAAAAAAACTTCGTCGGGGTTACGGGAGGGTAGTGCGTGATTATGTTAAGGAGGAATGTAAATGAATAGCATTACAAAGTCCATTGACCACACAATGCTGAAGCCTGAAATGACTGTAGCTGATATTGAAAAACTGTGTGAAGAAGCAGGCGAATATGGGTTCCATTCGGTGTGCGTTCCTCCATGCTATATTAAGGCTTCTCGAGAAGCGCTTTTTACAACTCATGTGAAAATAGCAGCGGTAATAGGCTTCCCAGCCGGGTATTCACTTGCGCGGGCAAAAATTTATGAGGCTATTGAAGCGGTAATGAATGGCGCTGATGAACTGGACGTTGTTATGAATATCAGCCTGGCCAAGTCCGGGAAGTGGGAGTTGGTAGAAGCTGAATTATCTGACCTTATTTCAGCTACTCACGGAGCAGCACATAAAATCATAATTGAGACCTGCTGCCTGACTGATGAGGAAAAGAAAAAAGCCTGTCAGATAGTTATGAACACAGGCGCTGCATATATCAAAACATCGACGGGCTTTGGAAAAGAAGGAGCAAAAATTAAAGATGTTGAGCTAATTAAATCTGTAGCAGGAAACAGAATAGGGATTAAGGCAGCAGGTGGAATAAAAAGCCTTGATGACGTAAAGGCCTTTATGAAAGCCGGTGCATCCCGAATAGGAACAAGCTCGGGTGTCAGAATTATGAAGGAAATAATAAATGAAAGTTAAGCTCGCAAAGACAGCAGGGTTTTGTATGGGAGTGCGCAGGGCAATGAATATTGTTCTTGATGCTGCGAACAAGAAATCCGGCAAAATATATACTCACGGGCCGCTAGTGCATAACCCCCAGGCTATAGAAATGCTGAAACAGAAGGGCGTGGAAATTCTCGGGGATAAATCTGTAACCAATGAGACCGTCATTGTCAGGGCCCACGGCATTACTCCTGCTGAACGCAGGAAGATAAAGGAATCTGGCAATCTGCTGTGTGATGCAACATGCCCTCATGTTGCCCGTGCACAGGCGGTGATTAGAAGAGATATCAGGAAGGGCTATTATGCAATTATTGTGGGAGACAAAGGGCATGCCGAGGTAAACGGGCTGCTCGGATTTACTGAAGGTAAAGGCGTGGTCGTGGAGGGCGTGGAGGATATATCCGCATTGCCTGATTATGATAAGGCTTGTGTAATAGCTCAGACAACACAGGAAAGAGTAATTTTTAATGAAGTTGTCGAGCAGTTAAAAACAAAAATAAAGGACATAAAAGTCTACGATACAATCTGCGATTCCACGTCAATGCGACAGAAAGAAGTGTCCGAGCTTGCAGGGGAAGTTGATGCTGTAGTAATAGTTGGCGGGAAGAACAGTGCAAATACGAGAAGGCTATATGAAATATCCCATGCGACAGGAGTGCCTTCCTTTCACATTGAAGAAGAAGAAGAGCTTGACGGCCTGGGCCTGGAAAAATACGGAAATATCGGGGTAATGGCAGGGGCGTCAACGCCTAACTGGGTCATCGACAAGGTCATATATCAAATTAAGCATCTGTTGAAGAAGCGGAAAAGCAAGCTTGGCCAATTACTTGAAAATATGGGCAGTTATTTTGTTGAGAGTTCACTCTATTTAAGTTTAGGCGCTGTAAGCATGTGTTATGCAAGCCTGGTGTTTCAGGGGATTCAGCCTTCTGCCTTGATTTTATCTATCGCCTTTTTTTATGTTTTTTCAACACATGTATTTAACAGGTATAATGAAAGACTTAAGGATGAGTTTTCCGATCCTGCCAGGAACATGCTGTTTAAAAAATATGGGAAAGCGCTAATTGCATTGGCAGTAGTAGCGTCCTTCACTTCAATGTACCTGTCCTATCTGCTGGGAATGATTCCTTTTGTATTTCTTCTCTTCTCTTACTTTATGGGTGTTCTATACACTGTAAGAATAATTCCTGAAAAATTGCAGCCCTTTATAAAATACAAAAGACTTAAAGATGTGCCTGGATCAAAGGATATTTTTATTGCAATTGCATGGGTATGGGTCCTTGTGCTGATCCCGATACTGCAGCAGCATATATATTTATCCTACAAATCCGTGGCTATAATGGGTTATGTTTTTCTGACAGTTTTTATACGCTCTGTTGTTTATGACATTGTCAGCATTGAAGGAGACAGGATTGTGGGAAGAGAAACCATTCCGATATTAATTGGTCAAAAGCGGACGCTGGCAATGCTGTTTGTTATCTCAATTATTACTGCGTCGTTCATTCTTATGTCAGAGGCTTTCGATCTTATACCGTCACTGGGATATTATTTAATATTGCCCCCGGCTCTCATGGTTCTCTGCCTTTACTTCTTTCATAAAAAAAGAATTCCTGCCAGTACAATGTTTGAGGCGATAATTGACAGCAATTTTGTCCTGGCCGGACTGATCGCATATTTATGGCTGCATGTATGAGGCCGGCTGCAGAGGCTCCTCCTCTTCCTTTCTTATATGCTTATATTTGACATGCGTACTGTTTCATGTTAAGTCAAAAGTATAGCTTTCTTAATGTTCATCCACACTAACAGGAGAGTATAAAATGAAAAGAGAAATCATTATTGCCGGCATAATATCCATGACCGCTTTTTCAACGGTTTCTGCAGGTTTCCTGGACAATTTTCTGAAAGATATCGGGTTGTCGTCACCGCAGGAACTTGACAGCAGTACTATAGTCGCGGGGCTTAAGGAAGCGCTTTCCGTAGGGACCGGAAAAGCTGTGCAGGCAGTTGCAAAGGATGACGGTTATCTTGCAAATGAAGCAATTGTAATTCTGATGCCGGACAAAATTCAAAAAGTAGCGGACGTTCTGAAGAAAGTCGGCTATGGCAGGCCTGTTGATGAGTTTATTACGAGTATGAACAGGGCGGCTGAGAAAGCGGCCCCTAAAGCAACTGCCCATATTTTGAATGCCATAAAAGAGATGACCATAGAGGATGCTAAGCAAATTCTTGAGGGAAGTAATACCTCGGCTACCGATTTCTTCAAACTGAAAACCTCGGAAAAACTGTACAATGACTTCAAACCTATAATTTCATCCAGCATGAATGAGGTTGGAGCAACCTCTAAATACAAAGATATGATGAACAAATACCTTACACTGCCCTTTGTTAAAAAAGAGTCGCTTGATCTTGATCATTATGTCACAAACAAGTCTCTGGAAGGCCTCTTTTATATGATTGCCGAGGAAGAAAAAAAGATAAGGACAGACCCTGCCGCCAGAGTAACGGACCTGCTGAAGAAGGTTTTTAGCAAATAAGAATATGTAGGGGCAGGTCTTGTGCCTGCCCTTGCGTCGTATGGTCTTTATCCCCTGTATTTCCTTATAACAAGAACAGCATTAACTCCACCGAAGCCAAATGAATTTGTAAGCGCAATCTCAATATCTTTATTCATGGCGGCTGATACATAGTTTAGATTAATATCAGGGTCCGGAGTCTCAATATTAATGGAAGGAGGAAGTGCTCCCCTGCTTATTGCCAGCGATAATATTGCGGCTTCAACTGCTCCGGCTGCGCCCAGCATATGCCCCAGCATGGACTTGCTGGAGCTTACATGAATATTAGCAGCATGAGAGCCGAAGGCAGTCCTGATCGCCTCAGCCTCTGCCCTGTCTCCAAGTCGAGTTGAAGTTGCATGTGCGTTGATATAATGGACAGCATCCCTGGAGAGCTTAGCGTCCTGCAATGCCCTGATAATTGCCGTTGACTCTCCTTTGCTGTCAGGCTGCGTTTGGTGAAATGCGTCTGAAGATGTGCCATAACCGGAGAGCTCGGCATAAATGCGGGCCCCTCTGTTTAATGCGTGTTCAAGTTCCTCTATTACAAGAATGCCCGCACCCTCAGCCGGCACAAAGCCGTCCCGGTCTTTATCAAACGGTCTGCTCGCCTTTTCCGGTTCGTTATTTCTCTTTGAAAGGGAGCCCGATGCTCCATAGCCGCCTGCAGCCAGCCTGCAGATTGGAGCTTCAGCGCCGCCTGTCAGGGCTATGTTAAGATAACCATCCCGTACCATCCTAAATGCCTCTCCAATGGCATTTGTTCCCGAGGCGCATGCAGTTGAAATCCCGAGAGCCGGCCCATGAATACCGAACTTCATAGATAGATATGATGAGGCCATGCTGGTTGTACTTGATGACATGAGGTATGCTGAGAAGGGTTTCTTATCCCGGGTATTACTATTCAGAGCCGCTTCCATACTGCATATGCCTCCCCTGCTTGAACCGACTACGACACCTGCGGAGTCCAGGATTGAAGAGTCTGAAACCTGCCTGTCCGGTAGGCAGGTTCGGAGATTGGAGTCTTCGCAGGCCATGGTTCCTGCTGCTGCAGCATAATGGATGAAGGGGTCAAGCCTGAGGATGTCCTTTGGCGGGAGAAAAGTATTTGCGTTGAATCCTTTCAGTTCTCCTGCGATTCTGCAGGGAAGCCCCTCAGGGTCAAATCTTGAAATAGCGCTGATTCCTGAACGTCCCTTAATCAGATTATCCCAGGTTGTTTCTATATCATTCCCGAGAGGAGTGACTGCACCGATTCCTGTAATTACAACCCTTTTCATAGCAGTCTATATTAGCATAAGACTTAGGATGCAGGGGGTAAAGGATAGGGTGCAGGGTGCAGGGGACAGTGTTCAGGGAATAGAATTTCTCCTTTTTCTAGATAAATTTTAAACCAGTTTGTATTATACAGGAATGTCAAAAGTCGAGAAAGCACTTTCATTATTCCAGAGTGGTTTTAACTGAACCCAGGCTCTCCTGGCAGCTTACGGGGATGAGCTGGGGATTGAAGAAGAAACTGCGGTGAAGCTTGCTAATGCCTTTGGCGGCGGTATGGGGAGAATGGGTGAAGTCTGCGGAGCAGTGACAGGGGCATACATGATAATCAGCTTAATGCATGGAGCATCTACGCCTGATGATAAACTGTCCAAAGAAAAAACATATGAACTGGTTGTAAAATTTGCCGAACTGTTTAAGCAGCGCAATGAATCCATTATCTGCAGGGACCTGATAGGATTTAACCTCATGGAAAAAGATAAGAACCCCGATGCTGATACGATTATCTGGGAACGGTGCCCCGGCTATGTGGAGGATGCTGCTGAGATTATCGATGAAATAGTTAAGTGAATTACTAATTACGAACTACAAATTGCGAATTTTGATATTTATAAAATAAACTATATGTGTTATAACTATTCCATTAATAAGAAATTATAGGCGATGAAAAAACTTACTCATATAGATAAAAAAGGCCGGGCGACCATGGTTGACGTAACGGGCAAGAATATTACGGAGCGGGTTGCTGTGGCTTGCGGTGCTGTTAAGATGAAGAAGGCCACTCTTAATCTCATTACCGACAACCGGATTTCAAAAGGCAATGTATTCGAAACAGCCCGCCTAGCAGGTATTATGGCAGCAAAAAAAACAGGGGACCTTATTCCGCTGTGCCATCCTCTTAATATCACCTCCGTATCTGTGGAGTTTAAGCCGGTCAAATCACGGAGCTCTATTGATATAACTGCAACAGCAAAGTGTTCCGGCCAGACCGGAGTTGAAATGGAAGCACTGACGGCTGCTTCCGTTGCTGCCCTTACTATCTATGATATGTGCAAGGCTGTTGATAAGGCGATGGTCATTTCTGATATCATGCTCCTGAAAAAAAGCGGGGGTAAGAGCGGGAATTGGAAAAGATAACCGTAGGCGCAGGTTTTGTGCCTGCCTGACGGCAGTCAGGCCTGCCCTGAAGTGAAAAAATAGATGCATTTTTGCTGACGGTATCAAACCACATGCAGACAAGGGCACCCACAAGAGGCGCCCCTACGTATTAATTGGAAGCTTTATTGGGGGCATCTCTTTCCAGCTGCTTGATCTTTTCTATAAGACTACTTTTTTCTTTACGAAACTCATCTTTTATCATGGCAATCTCACTATCTTTATCCAGAAGACTTTTCTGAAGCGTAAATGTATAAACTCCAACTGCAGCAACACAGATGAGAAGGAGTACTACTATTATGTACATGCTGGCCGGTACTTTAAATCTCTCGTGGCGCTCTATATCTCTTTCAAGAGGGGTTTTGTCACTCATAGCTATTTATACCTGTTAACTTTAAAACGGTACAGGTCAACATCTTCATCAGGGCCTATGCCGGCTTTCATTGATGCTATGCTTAGCTGTGCATCAACAGTATCTACTCCTTCAAGGTCCGGCAGCAGAAGTCCCTTGCGATCTCCGCTCTTTACGATGACCCCATATTCTTTTGGATCAAGAGCCCCTTTTCCTGAAACTTTTTCAGGCGCTGAAAGAACATCAACGGAATAATCGATTTCACTGAGTTCATCTTCAGCCACGGGAGAAAACCGCGGGTCCTGGGTGGCTGCGCTTACAGCGTTTTGTATTATCTCATCGGATACACTTTCCGTTGTAGGCTGAAATGTCCCGATGCATCCCCGAAGTTCTCCGTGTTTTTTTAAGGACACAAAGACCCCGGCTTTCTTGAGCATTTCATGTTCTGCCCCGGACGGAGGAGTTATTTTTTTGCCTGTCCGTGTATATTCTTCTACAGTATCTTTTGCCAGTTTAACGAGAGGATGCATTATATAATTACCAATTATGAATTAAAAAATAAAGACTATTTCTTTCTCTTTACTGCATAGTCAGCAATAGCGAGAAGGGACTGCTTTTCCATTGAATCATCAAATATATCGAGTTCAGCTTTGGCTTCATCAAGGAACTTATGGGCCCTTTCATAGGATTGCTCAATTGAATTGTGTCTGCTGAACATGCTTTGAATATCGGCCAGGTCATTTTCAGTTATGCTTTCGGCACCAACGATTTCCTTTATCCTTGTAGTCTCTTTTTTGTCAGAGCTTTTCAATAAATTAATAAGGGGAAGGGTTATTTTGCCTTCCTCAAGATCTTTGCCGAGATTTTTTCCGAATGCTTTTTCTTCAGCCATATAATCAAGTATATCGTCAGCCATCTGAAAAGCAAATCCGAACTTCAGTCCGAAAGATGCCAGTGCATCTACCTGGGCCTGAGTTGCATTGCCGATTACAGCGCCCCCTTTGCAGGCCGCCGAGATAAGAATCGCTGTTTTGCCCTGGATGATCTTCATATAATCGTCTTCAGTGATATCTGTCCGTCCCTGTTTGCTTAACTGTATAAGTTCTCCCTCACTCATTTTAGCTGTTGCTGTACAGAGAGCATCCATCACGGGCTGTTTTTCAAGAAGATTGGCGAGCCTGAGAGCATTGGCATACAGGAAGTCGCCGACCAGGATGACCACCTGATTACCCCATAGGGAATGAGCAGTCTCCTTGCCCCTCCTGAGGTTGGCTCCGTCAACTACGTCATCGTGAACAAGAGAAGCGGCATGGATGAATTCAACACTGCTTGCAAGAGTGCTCACGTCATTTCCACGGGCCCCGAATAACCTTGCGCTGAGTATTGCAAGGATAGGGCGTACACGCTTGCCGCCTGCTGCGAAAATATGGTTGCCCACAGCGGAAATCGCCGGTTCAACGGTCTTGAGGATTTCCTGCATCCTCTCTTCAGCCTGTTGAAGGTCGTCTTTGTAATACTCCCAGATTTCGGTGATGTTCATTTGAGCTCTATTATATAGTGTCAGAGGCAAAAAGGTGCAAAGAAGATAAGTGTTTTTTCACTTTGTGCCTTTATGCCTCTGATACTGTGCCGCTTTTATTAAACTTTCAGCATTATCGATTCAAGGTCCGTATTCGGATCATTTATTTTATGCAGATCTTCAGGTTTGAAAACCCCTTTTTCTGTAATGATTCCGGTTATGTACTTTGCCGGTGTTACATCAAAGGCGATGTTTCTGACCTTGACACCTTCAGGTGCTATATGGGCCTCAAAGATATGTGTTACTTCTTCGGGTCCCCTCTCTTCAATCGGTATAAGGTCTCCTGTCGGGATTGCAAAATCGATGCTGCTCAGAGGTGCTGCTACATAAAAGGGCACACCGTTTTCCTTGCACAAAACCGCAAGAGAATAGGTCCCGATTTTATTGGCAACGTCACCGTTTGCAACTGTCCGGTCAGTACCGACTATCGCGAGCTGTATTTCGCCTTTTCTTAAAATCGCACCTGCCGAATTGTCGGTTATCAGTGTGACCGGGATGTTGTCCTGCATAAGCTCCCAGGAGGTGAGCCTGGCACCCTGCAGTACCGGTCTGGTTTCATCGGCATATACCTGGATGTTCTTGCCCTGTTCATGGGCCGCCCTGATAGGTCCTGTCGCAGTCCCGTAACCACCGGTTGCAAGAGACCCCGCATTGCAGTGGGTAATGACCGTATCGCCTTCTTTTATGAACTGAGCGCCGAACTTGCCGATTGTTTTATTAATCTCTATGTCAGCGGTGAGGACCCTCTGGGCCTCTTCAGTCAGGAATGCTTTCAGGCTGTCTATTGACTCATCTTTTCTCTCATCTAGAAGTTTCTTCGTTCTTTCGACGGCCCATTGAATGTTTACTGCTGTGGGACGTGTTTCAAGAAGTGTATTGAAAATCGGCTCCAAACCTTTCATGAATTCATCATAACTGGATGCCGTAATAGTGTTTGCTCCTATAGCAATGCCCATGGAAGCAGCGATACCGATAGCCGGTGCTCCGCGGATCCAGAGGTCCTTAATTCCTTTTGCAACCATGAGATAGTCCTTGCAGTCAATATAGACTACTTCACGGGGCAGTTTTGTCTGGTCCAGCATTTTGACTACGCCGTCAACAAGTGATATTGTTTCAACCATTTTATCTCCTTCTAGTAATATGTAGTGGCGGGCTGACCCTACGTAGGGTCAATTCACGAATTGCCTCCGCACAGGTGCGGGAATTTATGCCCTCCGGCTACGATTTAAACAATGTATTATAGTCTTGAAGTATACATAAGGCACTGAATTTTCAGCAACCTTGGGCTTGATTTTCTAATTAGTAATTAGTAATTTGTAACTGTTATTCAATATTTTAATTTTATCCTTCATATTGTCTGTAATAAGGACTTTTCGGTCTTTTGTTACAAGAACTCCGTCATAACCTTTTGATTTAAGGAGTGAAAGCCCTTTATCCGCTCCCAGAATAAATACAGCTGTTGAGAGGCTGTCAGAGAGATAGCCTTCAGGGGCTATTACCGAGACGCTTACAAGATCCGTTTCAGCCGGGGAACCTGTCTTTGTACTGAGAATATGATGAAAACGCTTACCGTCCTGAATAAAAAAACGCTGGTAGTCCCCGGAAGTTGAAATAGCACTGTCTTTAAGTTCAAGGCTTGCAAATATATCCTCCCAAGGCTTGTCCGAGACAGTGTCAGGCCTGGGGTTCTGTACTCCCACTTTCCATGGATTGCCGGAAGTGCTCAATCCATAACCTCTGATATCACCGGCTATGGCTACCAGTGCGGCCTTTATATTTTTTGCTTTGATAGCCTTTATCGCCTTATCAGCGCCGTACCCCTTGGCAATGCCGCCGAGATCAAGCTCCATGCCTTTTTCTTTTAACATTATCTCCGATGCAGCGCTGTCTATTTCAACTTTTCTGTAATCAACCAGTTTCAGAGCCTGTTCAACATCATTCCTTGAAGGAACAGATTGTTCTGATTTGCCTTTGGAGAACTTCCAGTGTTTGATAACCGGTGCGATCGTTGGATCGAATGACCCTTCCGTAATTTTAAATATTTCTGAAGTTTTTTCGAGTATTTCGAGAGTTTCCTTACTCACCTTGACCGGACCGATTCCTGCAGCCCGGTTTATGGATGTAATCTCGCTGTCCTCAGAAAAATAATTAAGCAGCACCTCAAGCTTTTTTATTTCATCAAACCCTGCATCGATTGCTTCCCTGGCTTTCTCCTTTGATGAGCCGACAACCGTAATAGTACAGTAGGTATCCATCAAAACACGGCTCTCCTTAAACATCAATTCTTCTCTGGTGCAGCCTGAAAAGACAAGTATGAAGAGTGAAGTGAGAAGAGTGAAAAGTACAAAAAACCTTAAAGGTGTTTTTTTTCTGATATATTTCAATCTGTCCTCGTTATTTTTTTAGTTTATCTTTAAGGAACTTTCCTGTATGGGATTTTTTTGTGGCGGCTATTTTTTCAGGGGTCCCGGCAGCTATTACGCGGCCGCCCTCTTCTCCGCTTTCAGGTCCCATGTCGATAATATAGTCTGCGCTTTTTATAATGTCCAGGTTGTGTTCGATTACTACTACAGTATTCCCCACCTCCACAAGGCTATTAAGCACATCAAGGAGCTTCTGAATGTCTACATAATGAAGGCCTGTCGTGGGTTCGTCAAGAATGAAAAGAGTATTGCCCGTAGCCCGTTTGCTTAACTCCCTTGAAAGCTTAACTCTCTGAGCCTCTCCGCCCGAAAGAGTTGTTGCCGACTGCCCGAGCTGGATATATCCAAGTCCGACACTTTCAAGAGTTGCCAGTTTAATTTTTAGAGACGGTATTGCGTTAAAGAACTCAAGGGCCTGTTCTACAGTCATGTTAAGTACATCGGAAATGTTCTTTTCTTTGTACCTGATCTCCAGGGTTTCTTTATTGTATCTATTCCCCTTGCATGTCTCACAGGGCACATATACATCGGGCAGAAAATGCATTGACACCTTTTTCAGTCCATCACCCTTGCACTCTTCGCACCTTCCACCTGTAACGTTGAAGCTGAACCTTCCGGGCTTATAACCCCGCACCCGTGATTCAGATATCTGAGAGAACAATGTCCGGATAAAGGAGAAAATGCCGGTATAGGTTGCCGGGTTGGAGCGAGGTGTTCTTCCCAGTGGTTTCTGATCGATATCAATGATCTTGTTGATTTTGTCCATGCCGTCAATCCCTGAATGTTTTCCCGGCACACTGATTGATCCATAGAGCTCCCTGGCAATTGCCTTATACAGGATCTCTATTATTAATGTACTTTTACCGGAACCTGATACGCCGGTAACACAGGTGAGGATACCCAGGGGAATTTTGACATCCAAATTTTTCAGGCTGAACTCTTCTGCACCTTTTACAACAATATAATCTTCAGGCTTTCTTCTATGCTCCGGGACGGGAATAGAAAGTTCTCCCCGCAGGTATGGTCCGGTTATTGATTTATCATCTTCGGTGATATGCTTCAGATCGCCTTCGGATACAACATAACCGCCTTCCACACCGGCCCTCGGACCCATGTCAATGATGTGGTCGGCCCTCAACATAGTGTCTTCATCATGCTCCACAACGATAACGGTATTGCCCATTTCCCTTAATTTACAAATACTGTCCAGCAGCCGTCCGCAGTCCATGGGGTGCAGCCCTATGCTGGGTTCATCAAATATGTACAGGACACCTGAGAGTGACGACCCGACCTGGGTCGCAAGTTTAATCCGCTGCCCCTCACCGCTGGACAGGGTAACTGCCGGTCGGTTTAATGTAAGGTAGCCAAGGCCCACGTTATTCAAAAATTCCAGCCGCTCCTTTGTTTCCTTCAGGACTTTTGAAATGATAAGCCGTTCATTTTTTGTCAGCTTTAATTTATTCAGAATACCGGTGATGTCCCTGATGGGCTTCTCCGCCAACTCACCGATGCTGAGGTCATTGATCTTAACAGCAAGGGCCTCTTTCCTGATCCGCATACCATTACATTCCGGACATTTCAGAAGGCCTTCCGCCTCTTCCTCATCCTCTTCATCATCATTCTCGGTAGTTATGAAACCAAGCCCCCTGCATTCAGGACATGCACCGAAGGGGCTGTTGAATGAAAAAAACCTCGGACTGATTTCAGGATAATTAATCCCGCAGCTCGGGCAAGCAAGCTTTGTGCTGAAAAACAGGTCCTTATCTTCATCTATTATATTGATAACAACAACATCGGTAATATCAGTGGCGTGATTAATGGCTTTTGAAATATGCTTATCAATCCCCTGCTTCATAATCAACCTGTCGATGACAATATCGATGTTGTGCCTCTTATGTTTATTCAGCTTAATTTCCTTGGTGATATCCAGTATTTCCCCGTCAATGCGGGCCCTGATAAAGCCCTTTTTGCGTGCTTCATCAATTTCCTTCCTGTATTCACCTTTTCTGCCCATTACAATCGGAGAAAGGACCTGAAGGCGCGTTCCCTCAGGAAGAGTTGATACTACATCAATAATTTGCTGGATCCTCTGCGACGCTATAGGTTTGCTGCACTTATAACATGTCAGATGCCCGATTCTCGTATAAGCAACTCTCAGATAATCGTATATTTCAGTAATTGTTCCAACAGTGGATCGAAGGCTTTTCGAAGTAGTCTTCTGCTCAATAGCAATGGAAGGTGACAGCCCTTCAATGGAGTCAACATCGGGCTTCTGAAGCTGATCAAGGAACTGCCTGGCATAAGCGGAAAGACTCTCCACGTAGCGCCGCTGCCCTTCGGCATAAATGGTGTCAAAAGCCAGCGAAGACTTGCCCGAACCGGAAGGTCCGGTGATAACAATAAGGCTGTCGCGGGGAATAGTTAAATCAAGATTTTTTAGGTTATGGACCCTTGCGCCTTTTATGACAATACTGTCGAGCATGTGATCATCCTCCGGGAAAATGTACAACCTTTAATATACCTTATGAAAGACAGCACGTGTCAAACAAAAGTCTGTAAATATGCGGTCAAGTTGACTTTTAAACCAGCGCTAAAGTATCTTATATACAGATCGCGGGGTGGAGCAGTTTGGTAGCTCGTCGGGCTCATAACCCGAAGGTCGGTGGTTCAAATCCGCCCCCCGCTACCATTACAAATTAGGGACTTAGGGCTAGGCTCTGAGTCCTTTTTTTCGTTCATCTTTCCCTTCGTCATTCGCTACTCGTCAATTGTCACTTTCTGTTAATCTTTCTTGACCAAGTTCCATCGATGAACCTTCAACGAACTGTCCCCGTTCACTGAAATTAATAGTAATATAGTCTAAGTTGTATTATTATGTACAATTAATTGCATTAATTAGTACAATATATTGTATAATTAAATACAATCATGAAAACCAGAATAGATAAGCAGACATTATTAGATGAACTTGGCCGGTGGAATGGCTTTCTTAAGCGCAAAGTACACCTCATTGCCTGTGGGGGGACAGCGCTGACCCTGTCAGGAATCAAGCCGTCAACTAAAGATGTCGACTTCATGGTACCTGTTGAGTCTGAACATAAATATTTAGTAAGGACATTGAGAGACCTGGGGTACGGGAAAGAAACCGGGGCAGGCTGGAAAAGAAAGGGTGATGTATTTATATACGACCTGTTTATTGGTAACCGCATCCATACAACTGAATTACTGATATCGCCATTGGAGGAAGGGAACAATACTCTCCTCAGAGAGTTTTCAAACCTCTATGTCGGAATATTAAATGATTATGATCTGATTTCCAGTAAACTCTTTCGGGGTACATCGGTTGATCTTGATGATTGTTTGGCGCTGGTGAAAGCCAGGAAAAGTGAGATTGATATAAACATGCTGGAAGACCACTTCAAGGAACTGGCAAGTTATGATATTTCTCAAGACCGCATTAATATGAATTTAGTTCATTTCATAGATCTCCTGCGGAAGAAGAAACTCTATGCTTAATAAAAAACTATTAAATAATGTGAACCGTCTAGGCTATCCTCTCATGGAAGTAACAGAGGACCTTGATGCTAATGACACACTTGCTGAAGTTGTGAAGAGCAATGATAACCGCTTATTGGAAGGCTTTCCTGTTTTGCTGGCCAATGCAGCGCAGAAGCATTATTTTGATTATGCCTTGGTCATGAAGAAATTGAAAAAGAAGGAAGATCAAGATAGTTTCAATAAACTGCTATCTTTATCTCTCGTACTTTATCAGTTCAATAACCTTTCATTTGCCTGGGCAAACAACTTGAAAAAGAGTATGCCAAAAAAATATCTTGCAGATCTTCCCGATTTACGAAAGCTCCTTTCCCATAGCGATACGGTTTCTGTGGGCAGCAGCCGGCTCGACACTTCCCGATTAAAAAAAACATTCAATAACTATTTTGAACAGGATGCCGAAAGGACTAGACTCTTAAAAGAGAAACATGAGGAGCTGTCGCTTGAATATGCACTTTCACAGCTGTTCTCACCAAAACAGAAGGAGCTTTTCAGGAAAAAACTGGAAGGTGAGCCGCTGACTAAAACTGAAAGAGAGTACTACTCCCGCACTGTTAAGAGAAAAGTTTCTGCCCTAGCCAACCCTGAACTCCACAGACTTGCTCAGAAGTTATTGGCATAGTTGCTGTATCCGGGTAAAAAAAATGACGAATAGCGATTGACGATTGACGAAGTAACGGCATAAAAAAACGACAACCGTCTTTTTCTGTTTGTCTTTTCACTTCGTCATTCGTAATTCGTCACTTTCTTTTAAATTTCTTAAGGGGGTTGGGTTTAGTGATTTAGGGAATTATGGAGGTTAAACCTCGATAATTTCACTTTGGCATAGCTCCATCCAGCTTTGCAGTTAGATCTTCTCTTGAACATTCCATTAAGCAGTTTTCCGTATGAACCCTGTACATCGATTCCCCGCCGAATACCTCTAAAAGATACTCCCTCTCCGTTATGGACGGAAAGTTATCCCCACCAATATAGTCCAGAAAGCTGCTCCACCGATATCTCTCAAGAAAATCTATCGAGGTTAAACCTCCATAATTAAGGCTCAGCGGGTTGGTGTGAATGTAGTGGGGGAGGAAGATGAGGTGCTCATTGCTCGTTATAGGGACTGATTTAAACGTTCCTTGAAACAGACTCCCGATCCTTTTATTCTTCTTGTTGAAATACATGGTATAGCCGGTGCCGAGTTTCTGCATGAATTTCGTAATTCCATTTTCAACTCTCTGTCGGAGCATCAGGTGGTAATGGTTTGGCATAAGTGTAAAGACTAGGATATCTACCAGACGTTTCCTTGTCTTAAACGACTTCTTAACTGGCAGTGACTCAACAGTCATGGTTTTTGGATTAAAATAATAATTAGCATTAACCACAGCATCTTCATCATTCAGATGATACAGCTGATGAAGAAAACGCAGGTAGTCCATATCCTCTACAAAGACAGTTCGCTTATCAACGCCCCTATTAAAGACATGATAAACCGCATTTTCAGTAAACACAGGTTGTCGCATGGCAAAATTATGGAGGTTTAACCTCAATATTATTAGGATTACTGCAGCCTTGTCCCCTTAGACGATTGATTATAACAGAAGAAGTGTGAAGAGGGAAAAAAAGTTAGAAGAGTGAAGTGAGAAGAGAGAAATAATAATTGCAAATTACTAATTACGAATTTCAATGGGTGGCACCACCTTCTCATTTTCCTTACAATGGGCAATCCGTACAATACTGCTTCCTTCCACAAGGTTCACAATATCCACCGGCCCAAACCTGATCAAACTGATTCATGATGCCATTCACCATAGCTGGATCAGAAGTAAGAATACCAGATTCAAAATTTCTTCGAGTCTCACTCTTTGTACCCATACCAGCACCGGTGAGATTAGCACTTCCAGTATACGCTTTTTCCCCGTCGACAACTACGCTTTTAAAGTGAACCCTCGGACAAAGCATACGCTCCAGCCCTTCTAACAATGGGGGGAATCTATCAAAGTCCTTCCTGAAATTGGGGCCGGATCGTTAATTGTGACAAAACGCTTACGATGAAAGATCTGATCATATAAAGGCCTGCTCATTATCGCAACAACCTCCGGTCTTGTATAATATCGATAATGGAGCATGTTATATGACAGATAAGCACTTTTAAAGAGTGAAGTTAGAAATTTGAAGAGTGAAAGAAATAAAGTGAAGACCAAAGAGAGGATTTTGAGTGGGAAGGTTGCAGTCCTTTACCCTGGAGATTATGAGACAAGGCAAAACGCAACATCTGAGAATAATCGCCTGGCGCAGGTGTTCCAGGCGTTGGCCAGCCTGAGAGTTTATGCCGAACCGGCTGTATATCACGACCAGTTTTGTGAGGAAGTTCGCCGGCAGCTCTTGCGTGTTGACGTTGTGCTTGTATGGATGAACCCTGTTCAGGACGGGTGTGATCGCACAATCCTGGATTCTATGCTCTGCGATGTCGCTGCTGCGGGCATTTATGTTAGCGCACATCCTGATATTATTCTGAAGATGGGCACAAAGGAAGTCTTGTATCAGACACGTGATATCGGGTGGGGAAGTGATACGTATCTCTACCGCGATATGGAGCAGCTTCGTTGGGAGCTGCCGATAAAACTGGCTGCAGGTCAGGCCCGAGTTCTCAAACAATACCGCGGCAGTAGTGGAGCTGGTGTATGGAAGGTTGAGACAGTGAAAAGGGCCTCTATACCACAGCTTGAAACGATCATCCGGGTCCGGCATGCGAAGAAGGGAAGCATTGAAGAAAAAATCACATTGGGTGAATTTTATACCAGGTGTGAGCAGTATTTTAA
>PIVU01000242.1 GCA_003354025.1 Nitrospirota bacterium | reverse complement strand
TGTTTATCAAATTCTATGTGATAGTTCGGCGCTACACGTACATCATACTTAACATCAGTGAATAGAAACGGATTTGACGTTAAAGGATTGGCATACGGTTTATCCAGAAGTTCAAAACGTTCACTGCGTGATTTCTTATATTGCTGCATGGGCCGGTCATTATATAGCTCCAATACCTCCCATACTGCCTGGTTGAGATCAGAAAGACTGAAGAACGTGCGATTACGCAATCTACCGAATATGAAACGCTGCATATGAAGGATATTGCTTTCTACAACAGCTTTGTCTTTGGGCTTGCGTACTCGGGCTGGAAGAATTGCCGTGCCGTAATGCTGTGCGAATTTCTCATACAGTGCATTGATCTGAGGTTCATAGAAGCTTGCCTTTGTAACACCGCTTTTCAGATTGTCCGGTACAAATGCGTTGGGGACACATCCAAAATATCCCAGTGCCCGAATATGTGACCTGACCCAATCCTGACCATTTTGACTTTCTGAACACTCGGCATAACAGTAACTGCTTGCTCCCCAGCTTGCTACAAAGAACTCTGTCTCTACCCATTCGCTTCTCTGACGATTGTAATACCGAAGTCCATCTCCGCTGTAATCTACAAAAACCTTGTCTCCTCCCTTATGGTTTACGTTCATGCTTATTGACTGGCTCTTTCGATATGTCCGATAATGCCGGTAGAAACTGCTCCGGCCGAGTCCTTCGGGATTGTTCTGTGCATATTCATTCCACAAAAGCTCCAGAGTCATATGCGGACGAGATACTTCTTCATCTATATATTCAAAATCCGGCAATATACCGGCCTTCCTCTCTGAAGTTTCCTTACTGTATATCCGTGCTTCAAGTTCCGTATCCACCATATCTTCCGGAACCGGCCAGATCATTCCCGAGTCCTTGAATTTGCCAAGTATGTTAAACACGCTTGTTTTTGATATGCGCAGTGCATCTGCTATCTGCTGGTTGCTTAATTCGCTTTCATAATGCAGCCTCAATATCTCTCTTACCTTTCGCATTGTTGTCCTTTTCCGCTTCTTGGCCACTGATAATCCTCCTTCAATTGTTAATTGGAGAATTACAATAACCTATTAATTGTCGTTCAGAATCGGCTCTCGAATGGGAATCCCATTTATGTGAAAAATCGGTCACTTAAACTGGGATTTGCCGGTCACCCAAAGTGGGATTGCCCGGTCACGATAAATGGGATTTGCCGGTCACTTAATTTGGGATTACGCGGTCACTTTCGGTGGGATTAAGCATATGACAATTAAAAATAAGCATGTTTCCGAAGAAACTGTAATCATAATAAATAAAATATATGCTCATATTCCAAAAGCTCTTAAGAATCGATATAAATCTATTTTCGAATTAAAACCTAGAGGTTGGATTTTAAAATGGGATCGGTATTGGGATTATGCCGTTGTTGAGAATTGGTTTAGTGTTCCACAACAAATTGAAGAAAAACTAAATAAATATAAAACAGGATATATTTTAGACTTGCATGAAAGTGACGCAAGAAAATATGATGGTGATTATGAAAGTATCGGATCAGGCTTTTTGTTAATTGAAGGTGTTGGTCTGTTTGTTTTTAATGACGATGGTGGTGTGTGTGAAATTAAATAAAAAAGCCTAACAAAAACATGCTCGTGAATGCTCAACCGCAGCACCCTTTTTGATTTTGTTTAGTTTGAGATTTGCAAATCGTAATTATTGCTGGAAACATCATACAGGTTGAGCATCAGAGATGTTCACGTTATGCATGAACAAAAGGAGAGACAAACAATGAAGAAGAATCTGGGAGCTACGGCAGCGGCAGTATTAACCTTATTACTTTTTGGTACTATAGCACATGCTATCCCTGCTCAATGGACAAACGGTCACTATTATGAAGTCGTTTTTCCACAAGGTGGGATGACCTGGCAACAAGCCAATAATGCTGCTGAAGTCAGTACATTTGAGGGGATTCATGGACATTTGGCAACAGTAACAAGCGAGGGAGAAAACATATTTATTTATAGTCTTCTACCTTCAGAAATGTCTACACCGGGATACTTCCTTGGTGGCTATCAGCCAGCAAACTCAGAAGAACCAAATCAAGATTGGCTTTGGGTTACAGGAGAAACATTTTCTTACAGCAACTGGGCTACTGGTGAACCAAACGATAATAATAATCAAGATGTGCTATGGATGTATGGTGACGTGAGAGGAGAAGGGGGCGCATGGGATGATATGTGGAGTGGACTTCAAGAGTGGAATGGTGTTCCCTTTGGCTATGTCGTCGAATATACCGTCGTTCCCGAGCCTATAAGCTCTATCCTTTTTATTACAGGTGGGACACTTTTAGCCGTAAGACGTTACATGAAAAGAAAAAAGAAGGCATAACAAATCCGTGCATTGGAATGCGTGACAGCGGGGACCTTTTTTGCCTTTGTTTGTTTTTGGATTTGCAAATCAGTTTTCTATCAAGACGATACGATTCAGTCACGCATCCATGACGTCAGCGTTATGTATAGAAATAAAATAAATAATCTGCAATTGGAGAATTATGGATCCTATTTTTACAGAAGATTTCATTAGAAGTATCCCTCGCGACAATACTCTAGCAGTTAAACGAGTTTGTGATGAGTACTTACAATTTGTGGAGATTTACAGTTCTGTATCAGGTGATTTTATTGTAGATCATTCAGAGCAACTTCATGAAGCATATGCGTTTCTTCAAATTTTTGATCAAGCTAGAAATCTTAATCTTGGTATTCAAGTTGACTTGCCTGAGAACTCGCCTGAAGCTGTGGGATGGGGTCGGATCTTTCCAGGCTGTCCGAGAATTGTCATTCTGAATCCGCAGCCCCTGTCATTCTGAACGAAGTGAAGAATCTCAGCAGTTCGATAGCAAAAGATCCTTCGCTTCTCTCAGGATGACATATTCCGTATCATTCTGCCAAAACCAATGTTAACCTGGGCTATATCATTCATATCATCTCCGGCGTAATTCCCAGTTTTAACATCTTCTTAATATTCCATCCTATACACATAAGCTTAAATTCTGCTGTCACTTTTTTTATCCCCCGCAGCGAAAAATCTCGATACCCCAGGTTGAACTTCAAATGCCCAAAGATAGGCTCAATGGTGTATTGACGCTTAAAATATTTTTTCTTCCCTTCTTCGCTGCTCAGTTTTTCTCTCATCTTCTGCAGAAGGGGGTCTCTGATATCAATTAATAATTCCCTCATTTTCGCTTTTGTACATAATGATCTTTTTGTGCATTCTCTACATTCTCTGCCCTGATATACTTTATGGTTCCATTGGCGTTTTTGGGTCTTCTTCTTTCGCGTCTTCCAATATATTAATGGCTTCCCTTCCGGGCAAATATAACTGGCTGTTGATTCATCATATTTGAAGTTGCTGTAGTGATAACGATTTTCTTCCTTATTGTATTCTCCTTTTGCATACTGACGAAAATTATTATCCGGAACATACCCGTCTATCCCTTTCTGATCAAGATATTCATAGTTTCCATAGCTCCCATATCCACTGTCCGCAGCTACTTCTTCTACTGTCTTATTGGTATTTGTCTCTGTTTGTTCTATCATTGGCTTCAGTTGATTACGATCATTTCCCTCTGTTACTGCTTCCGCTGCTACTATTATCCCCTCATCAGTTACTGCTGCTTGACAGTTGTAGGATAGTCTTACGTCTTTACTGCCTCCTGCTTTCATATGGCTGGCGTCTTTGTCAGTTAAGTTTATTTTCTTCCTGTCTTCCTCTTTCATTGTTTTCAATGCTTCTTCTATCTTGCTCTTCAGATACTGACGGTCTGTTAGTTTCTGCTTTAATTCTTCCTGTTGTCCGGCCGCTTTACAGCTCTCATCTTCCTGACTATCTATTGCTTCCGCTTCCTTTATTATTTTGTCTATTTCTTCCGTTATCTCTGATAACCATTTCTCATGTCCTTTTTGATCTTTACTTCTCTTTCCTGAGGCATTGCTTCTTAGCTTTGTTCCATCTATGTGGATCTTCCCAACCTGGCTGCATCCTAATTCATTTAATATCCTTATTATGTCTACAAAATATTCCCCAATCTCTTTTGTATTGTTCTTGCGAAAATCACTGATCGTGCGATGATCAGGATTGTAGCACTGCATTATATATATGTATGTCTGATCACTGATACATCTTTCCTCTAACTTACGACTGCTACGCACTCCGGTGGCATAACCATGAAATAGTAAACTCAACATCAGCTTGGGATGATACGTCTTTTGCCCGTCAAATGAATACTTGGCTTCTATTGCCTCGGTATCTA
>PIVU01000241.1 GCA_003354025.1 Nitrospirota bacterium | reverse complement strand
TAGTACACTGTCCCGTGCCAGCCGTGATAGACATGGCCTGTGCCATATACTACAGTCGTCCCGTAAACGTAAGTGCCGTAATAGCCGGGGTAATAACCGACATACACGACTTCCGGTGTGTAGTCATAGACATATACGTACGTAACGTTATAGACCGGGTATTTTGGCGGTATTGTATAAATCACCTGAGGCACAGATACAGCAATTGCCCAGGGACCTGAAGATACATCAGATACATACCAGACAGCCTTGTCACACAAATAATACTCATTGCCGACCCGGATCACCGAATAGGGAGTATTAATGGCATAGAACATAGAAGTACCTTCTATCTTATTAAACATGGCTGAACCATCGTACTCAACAACTACCTTCACTTCTTCTTTACGATTCAAAGCGGTAGTCTGCGGAATATACGTATCGAGAACAGCCTCTTTAGCCGTTTCGGTCCCGGCAACACTGGCCAGCACTTTAGACTTGTCGGAGTAAGGAGATATTTTCTTGAAATCTGCCGGTAGTTTATCAGCAGCTACAAATGACCAGGGTCCTTTCAACGATTCAGAGGCAAACCATCGACCGGATAACAACACAAATTTCTTTTGCGTGGTTATATCCATAAACACATCACTTTCAGTATTGCTTATGTATAAAAGCCCGGTACTAGTAATTGTTTTGTATTTTGGTTCTCCCTCTGTTACGATCAACTCCGCAGGCTTCGTAGTTACAATTATCTGCGGCATGCGATCAGCACTCTTTTGTGCGGCAATACTCTTATTCTCATCCTTAAATTCATTGCCGGCTGCTTCCAGAACTGAAGGCGGAAGTACGGGTGCATTTTCCCAAGGTCCCATAATATCTGTGGCCGAAAACCAGCCGTCACTTCCCTTTAAATAGTATTTTTTAGAAGTCGTCTCTAAGACAATATAGAAAGGAGTGTTTACCACACGCATCAGCTTCGAATTCTCAACGCTGCGCAATTCAGGCTCACCATCAATAGTTATAAGAACAGCAGGATGAGTAACAAAGATTATTTTGGGAGGCGTTGTTTTGAGATCCGCAGCAGCAGCTTTTTTCTTTTCTACAAGTTCAAGCATGGTAAGCAAACGGTCGAGAGAGATAGTCAGATTCCATTTCGGGATTTCCCGCTCCAGTATGCCGGCAAACTGACTTGCCTTGGACGAGTCGATTTCAGGAAATTTTGATTTGGTAACTCTGACCTCCAGAGGCTTCACTATGCGCGTATTACGATCAGTCGAAACACGGGCAGCGATCCATACAGCTCCGAATACCGGTTCACTCTTGCCTGTCTTCGTTACCGACACTGCAGCTCTGGCAGTCAACTTGTCATCCGTGAATGATTCCAACTGCGGCTGATATATTATTATCTTTGCTTCGGGCACAAATATTTCACGCGGCCAGTCTTCCTCTGCAGCATGCAGCGTGCTAATAATACAAATTGCGGCAATAAATGTAAGGAAGGTAATACTCCACTTGTTATGCTGAGATTTCATTATTCCGTTACCTCTCTCTCTATAGCGCTGTACATGCACCTAATACGACAAACCCAACTCCTTCGTCCGATGCAGTTGCAGACATTTTTCCTGTTTTTTCTTCAATGATCACACTCCAGCTACGGCCATTCTCGATTCCCTGCATGATTAACTTGGTATCTATACGCTTGAGATTATTTATTGTTGACTTTCTTTTTTTTGTGTTTTCTCCAACCTCACTGATAGTATTATTCTGAAAATCAATCATTACAAACTGCGGCAGGTCAAAGCTGTCTGCCGTACCTTCAAAACAGCCTTCATCAAGTGTAAACTCAGCTACATTAATAACAGAACATAAAAGAGGTGATGAAGTATCAAGTTCAGCATTAGCGAAATGTGCAGGGACCAAAAAAGATAGAACTAATAAAATGGTTCCGATTATTTTAAACATAGGTTTTCTCCTTTTAGTAATTTATAAACACAAACAGCTAATATCGAATGTTGAATGATGAAGTTTTTCACTTCGACATTCGTTATTCGTCATTCGATATTCTTCATTTTATCTAACCGTATACCCTCGTCCCTCCAGACATGCAGCATAGGCACGATTGTATGAATTTCTTTTCTGTGCATACTGAGAAGCCTGCTGATCAGCCCATTGTTGCTGGGCCTGCTGTTGCTGCTGGGCCTGCTTCTGTCTTCTTGCACCGCCAAAGATTCCACCGGCTACAGCACCGATGGCCGCTCCCTTGCCGGGATCGTTGTTGGATATTTCACCTACAGCGGCTCCAAGCAAGGCCCCTCCCGCTGCTCCCTTGAACATGCCTCCCTTTTTAGCCTGCTGCGGAGGAGGAGGCGCAGTTGCCTTGGACGCTTCCATAGGATCGAATCCTGTCTGTTTCTTGGCCCATGCGTAACATTCATATTTGTCTTTCTCCATCTGTTGTTCACTCTGTCCTTTTTGAGGATAGATGAACATATCCTGAGCAAATGCATCATTTGCAGTAGAAAAATAAATGCCCATAGTAAAAAATATAAATACAAGCGCAGTCAGAGTCAGTACACAGCGCATTTCTCTTTTTTTGATCTTTAACATTACAAAACCTCCCTCAAATTTATCCTTAATGTTCATGCCGGTTAAAAACCTATTATTTCTCCATTTCAAAATCCGATTTCAAAGCACCGTAAGATTTTTTTAAAAGTTTATTGACAAATCTGTATCTTTTTATTCCCCATATTAAAAACAGAAAGGAAAGCGGAATCAGAATCCAGCCGATAGCCGATAAAACAGGATGCTCAAGAAACTTTATGAAACCTATGCCGCTTGCCAACAGTCCAATTGACGTATTTATAAAACTGAGAAGGGTACGTTCACTGGCCATCTTTGTGCGGCCAAAAGCCAGCATATCACTAGGCTTTTTCTTTATATCTTTAGCTAGATTGTTTAGTTTTTTAGACATTTCAATTTTTAATCAACTTTTATCAAATTTTGAAGTTTTTTACTTCTACATTCGATATTCGTAGTTTTCCTTTCTCAATGTCCACGCTGAAGTTTCTTTATGTTTTCAAAAGACTGATGCCATCCGTAGACTAACTGCAACCTAACCATGCTGGTATCCAGATTGTCGTCGCCAAACACATTTGAGCTGAAACCTGCTTTTATGCTGAAGTTGTCATCTACTTGATAATTCAGAGTAAAGCCAAGATTCCCCATCTCAAGTTCTTCTCCCGCCTCAACACCATCAACTTCTGACTGAAAACCGCTGCGGTAAAGGATATCCAGAGAACCCCAAAAAGTGGGAGTGAAATCATTGGTCAGATGTCCTTCAAGCTGCCACATTGGATCATTCTTCAGTTTCCGCCCCATAAAGTCATCGTTCTCGCTGAAAAGCCAGACAGAGGGTATAAGCTCAAGGCTCTTCCTGTACCCGGGGGTAAAGGCACCGAAATGATATGTGATAGGAAAAGCGACGCGGCCATACCATCTATTCAGACCAAGATTAACCAGCTTATCTTTGTCATACTCACCGATTGGAAATGCGAGCATCACCGCAGTATCAAGGGTCAAGGTAGGTTCGTAATCTATCAGGTCAAAGTTGGCTTTGAGCGGCGGAGCGCCGAAAAGGTTAACAACCAGCTGCGCGCTGGGGTCAGCAAATCCAGTACTTGACTGACTGAATGAGGTGCTTGCCAAACCCGGGGGTACAAACAGCGAAGGTGCTTTGGCGTTAACATCAACATCAATACTGCCACCGATGACTGACAGTAAAAGTGACGACGGCCTGTTGAACAGTGTCAGGTGACGGGCATAATTACCAATAAAGATACTGCCCTCAATGTCTGAATTTGCATAGACATATTGACCTGGGGCGAATTGCTGGCTGTCCGATGCTTGAAGATCCAGGCGCAGGTGCTGGAAGGACACCCCATTAATGCCGTCCCACCCTTTCCAGTAGGCACGTGCACCATCGTCTACAGCAAGGGCCTGTCCGCTAAACAATATGATAATGGCTAGAGTTATAAGAAAGCCCCACAAGTTGTTATGTCTGTTTACTGTATTCATATTAATACCTCCTTATTTGTTCCGCATTTCCATGAGTTTTTTGTGTGGGATCGCTTCCATTCCGCGGACTGGCGGATAGCTGTCATACTCCGGCACCGCCTCGGGAAGCTTTTTTCTCATTTGCTCAAAGGGCGACCTTGTTCCAATGATCACCCCGTTCGTCTTCACATACTCATCCCACAAAGCGATTAGCTCCTGTCTCTTTTCTGGAAATTTTTCGGACAGGTCATACTGTTCACCAAGGTCCTCGGCAAGGTTGA
>PIVU01000240.1 GCA_003354025.1 Nitrospirota bacterium | reverse complement strand
AATTTGAGGATGAAGGCCACGAACTTTACAGGTGTTTAGAAGTCCTTGAAGGTAATGTTAAAGTGCGTATTGTATTTGATCCGCGCTTTGATTATGCCCGGGCGGAGACTACACTGGAAAGTAATAAGAATGGAGTAACAGCAAAGGGTAATAATGAAATAATCATGTTGTCCTGTTCCCGGGACATTAAGCTGAACAGTGATATGGTCGATGAATGGGACCTTTCTGCAGGGGACCGCGTCTGGCTTAGACTGAAATTCGGAGAAAACTTCCCTCACGGAATTGACATTGATAGAGCGGAAAAAGCGCTGACTGACACTGAGACATACTGGAAGCACTGGTTAAATATTAGTGAGACTGGACGCACAGTAGAACTAGGTCCATACAGGGAAATGGTTGAGCGGTCCGCCCTTGTTCTGAAGCTACTCTACTATGAGCCTACCGGAACTATTGCTGCAGCTGCAACAACATCTTTGCCTGAAGAAATAGGAGGAGAACGGAACTGGGACTATCGTTATACATGGGTAAGGGACACCTCGTTTACACTGCAGGCTCTATTCAATCTGGGGCATCTCTCTGAGACGGAAGGATATATAAGGTGGATTGAAAAACTTCTTTCGGAACATGGCGCAGGTAAGATGCAAATAATGTACGGCCTCCGTGGAGAAGAGGACCTGTCCGAGCAGGAACTTGATCACCTGGAAGGCTATAAATGTTCAAGACCGGTGCGGATTGGTAATGGAGCGGCAGAACAGAAGCAGCTGGATATTTATGGCGAACTTATGGATGCTGCACTAAAACTGTCAGACTATGTAGGGAAGATTGATGCTGACATATGGCCGTTCCTTCGGGATGTCTGCGAGTATGTAGTGGACCATTGGCGGGATAAAGACTCCGGAATATGGGAGGTAAGAGGAGGGCCCTTTGAGTTTGTATATTCGAAAGTAATGTGCTGGGTTGCACTGGACCGTGGCATTATAATGGCAAAGAGATATGGATTTCCTGCTGATCTGAAAAAGTGGCAGGCTAATTGTGACACGATTAGAGAGGAAGTGCTGATAAAAGGATGGAATGACGAGAAGAAATCGTTTGTACAGCACTACGAGACTGATATTCTTGATTCCAGTAATCTGCTGATTCCGATACTGGGATTTCTTCCGTTTAATGATCCAACAGTAGTATCTACACTGGAAGCCACCCAGCGTGAGTTGAGCCATAATGGCTTTCTCTACCGATATATTGGTGATGATGGTTTGTCTGGCGAAGAGGGTACTTTTTTACTCTGTACATTCTGGCTTATCGATAATCTGATAGCTCTTGGAAGAATTGATGAAGCTGAAGCGCTTATTCATCGTATTATGGGAGTAGCCAACCACCTGGGGCTATTTTCAGAAGAATATGATATTCACTGGAGAGAGTCTCTGGGTAATTTTCCGCAGGCCTTTACACACATAGGGTTTATCAATAGCATTATATCACTGCAGCGGGCCAAACAGAAAGCGCGGGACCTTAAAGTTAAGGAGTTGCATCCGAGAAATATTCTTCTGGCCGGGAGCATTGTTTTGAACGAAGGTGAGCCGCAAAAAGATATACCATCAATAGAGATCGCGTCACACCTGAAGAACTCCATGAATGTACTCAGGGGGGCATATTTTGATACGAAGAAAGGCAGGGTTGCATATGAAAGGATGAAAAAGTCACCGTCATATAGAGAATATGTGGAATTGAGCTATTCTCTGAAAAAAATGGATTTGACTGTGTTGAGGACAGATGCTGAAAAGATGGCGTTCTGGATTAATCTGTATAACGTAATCGTTATCCATGGTGTTATTGAGCTTGGTATAAAGGATTCGGTCAAGGAAGTGAGAAATATATTTAAACGAATACAGTACAGAATAGGCGATATGTTTTTCAGCCCTGAGGTGATTGAGCATGGCATCCTCAGAGGGAACAGGCGGCCTCCAAATTCGCTGTTTAGGAAAATGAAAAAAAATGACCCAAGGATGGCGTACTCAGTTGGAACAATCGACCCCAAAATCCATTTTGCACTTGTATGTGCTTCATCATCATGTCCTCCGATAAGTTTTTATACGGCAGAGAATCTGGACAAAGAGCTGGCAATAGCCTGCAGGGCTTTTCTTAATGGTGGAGGATTTATACTGCAGAGACTAAAAGGCCGTGTAAGTCTTTCAAGAATCTTTAAATGGTATGCCGATGATTTCGGCAGTTCACCGGCTGAGATACTTAAATATCTTTCAGATTATCTTCAGGATGATGATGAAAGTGCATATCTAATGAAAAATGCTGACCATATAAAAATAGATTATCAGGATTATGACTGGAGACTGAACCGGTATTGATTTTAATGCAGGCCCTGCACAGACCATTCTTCATTTCCTGCAATGGTCATTCACTCACTATTGAGTATAGAGATACAACTACTTGAAATGCCCCGCTCTTCAATTATATGATCGAAATCATATGCCTTTGAATTCCCAAATGAACTATACTTCAACATCGGCCTTAAAGGTCGGGCTTTTACATTGGTGTTAACAAAAAAAGGAGAAAATTACATTGAAAAAGAAATCGATAATTCTAATAGGGACAGTAATCTTATTAATATCGACAATACCTGTTTTTGCCGGAGACTCAGGCCTTGCTGTAAAGATTAATGATATCATGAGCAACTGCTCCGAGAATGATCACTATCATCTGCCTGCATGGAAGCTCAATAAATGGATGACAATGGGTAAAGAGGATTTTCTGGTAGTTGATGTCAGATTTAAGCCTGAAGACGGTTCATGGGGGCAGCCCCAATATGGGCGTATTCCTGACTCTGTTTTTATACCTTATACGGAACTATTTAAGCCCGAGAATTTAAAGAGACTTCCAAAAGACAAAAAGATAATTCTTGCCGGACATATGGGAACTCATGAAAACTATATCGTAGTGCCTCTCAGGTTGATCGGATATGATGCATATGCACTGCAGTTAGGCATGTCGGGCTGGCAGAACGATTATCCTGCTTCCGGACATATTAAGTCATTGCTGCATGATCCACAACAACAGGATTTTCCTTTGATCAAAGAAGATGAAGGGGAAATGGAGCATCATCAGCATAAGGGCCATAGGCGATAGCGTCATCGTTTAAAATATTAAAGCGAATGAAGGATTACTCACCTTTCATCGCTTCTTTATATGTCCCCGGTTCTTTAAGTGCCTTCTCCATTTCACTGATACTTATTTCTGACGGATCGTAATAGACCTTATTGATTTCTCTTTACCCTTTCCAGCCGATTGTTACCTTCTTTACCAAACGATATCAGTCTGCCATTTTATATATTGTGCCTCTTCTGGCTTTGGCTCAGATTTCTGTCTCTTAAAGAATGACCGATATGACTTAAATCATACATATATACTTAATACTAATATATTGTTTTAACAAACAGTTTTAAAGAAAATCTGTTTTAAAGTGAGAACCATGTCAATCAACTATGAGGAGGTATTAGCTGATGGCTAAACTAATATTAGAAGAGGATGCAACTGGCAGGGTCAAAGAATTATATGAGGACATTCAGAAAAAGTTTGGGATGATACCTAATTTTTTCAAGGCCCAGGCTGCTGTGGATCCGGAATGGCTTGAACTGAACTGGAACCGTGAAAAGAAGATCATGTTGTCTGAAGGGGCTTTAGACAGAAAGACAAAGGAGTTGATAGCTTTAGTTGTCTCTCTTGTGAATCGATGTGAGTATTGCACACTTGCTCATGAGACTATGGCATTAATGACCGGTGCAACAGAGCAGGAGATCAATGAGACAAAACAGGTTGTTGAACTGTTTGCGAGTTTTAACTCAATTGCCGACTCATTGCAAATACCCTGTGACATAACTCCGGATATGGCTATGAAATCAGAGGGGAAATGAGTAATATATAATCTATGCCGAAGGAGAGCGATATGGATGATGCTACGGATAAATCGGAGATTGTTAAAGATTACTATGGAAAAGAACTTCAGAGCATGCACGACCTTAAGACAGGGGCATGCAGCTGCAGTGATGAGCTGAAGCACGCGACGATAAGGGAAATTGAATCTCAGCTTGATGATGAAATACTTCAGAGATTTTATGGATGCGGCTCCCCCATAGCGCCTGCACTTGAAGGATGCAAAGTCCCTGACCTGGGATGCGGGACAGGAAAAGATGTATTTATCGCATCACGTCTTGCCGGCCAGAATGGATTTGCCCTGGGCGTCGACATGACTGAAGAGCAGATTAGTATTGCTATGAAGCATCGTGACTCCCAGATGAAGAAGTTTG
>PIVU01000239.1 GCA_003354025.1 Nitrospirota bacterium | reverse complement strand
GGCGATCATGTTCATCTTGTAAGAGAGCCGAAAAATCCTTTTGATTATGATGCAGTAGAAGTGTATCGCGGCAGGGTTAAGATCGGATACCTGCCCAGGGCCCACAATGCAGCAATCGCTCAGATGATGGACAGGGGAATGACCATCAAATCAAAGATACTGCGCCTTAGTAAAAACAATGTACCCGGGGAGAAAGTAGGGATATCTGTTGAGATGATTGTTTGAAGAGGCAGGAGTCTGAATGTCCTTTTACAAATAATTAAACGCATTTAATCGGTATTTGGCATAATATGGGCATTCATCATTGAGGGGACCGGGTTCGAGGTAAACAATTCATGGAAACATATTTTAACTATTGGGGAAAAGCAAAGCTCTGGTATAAAGAACACTGCTAATAGAAAACGGGATAACGGAAACACAACTTACTGTTTCTAAAGGGGGGACATATGGAAACAATAGTACCGGTAGAATTAATTGAGCGGAAGATATTGCTTGTTAGAAGGCAAAAAGTAATGCTGGACAGTGATCTTGCACAGCTTTACGGAGTTGAGACTTTTAATCTTAACAAAGCAGTAAAAAGAAACAATGAGCGTTTTCCTGAGGATTTTATGTTTCAGCTTAACAAAGAAGAAGCGGATTCTTTAAGATTCCAAACTGGAATCTTAAAGCCAGACGGACAGGCAACATCACAATCCGCAGAAATCAAACCCAGCCGTGGACAACACCGTAAGTATCTCCCTTATGTCTTTACAGAGCAAGGTGTAGCAATGCTCTCCAGCGTTTTACGCAGCAAGCAGGCAGTACAGGTAAATATTGCCATCATGAGGGCATTTGTTAAATTGAAAGAAATGCTCTCAACAAACAAGGAACTTGCTTATAAATTTGCTCAACTTGAACGGAAGATAGAAAAACATGACGATGAAATCAAGTTGATCTTTGATGCGATCAGGCAGTTGATGGCAACACCGACAACGAAAAAACGGAAAATTGGATTTCGTAGGGAGAAAGAGAAGTGATTTGTATTTAGTAAAATTAACTTAGCGGATTAAATGGGTATTTGACATAATAGGGGCATTCAGAATTGCAGGGAAAGAGTTCGAGGCAAGAGATTTAAATAATCATTGAAACTATTGGGGACTGGCAAAAGTAATGTCAAGAAAGAGAATAGCCGGTAGGGGGATTAAATGACTGAATCACAATTAGCGGTTTTTAAAGGCAAACAGATCAGAAAAGCAATACATAACAATGAGTGATGGTTTGTTTTTGAAGACATAGTTTTAGCGCTAATAGACTCCAGTGATCCGAAGCAGTATGTTCAGCGCATGAAGCGGCGCGATCCTGAACTTACTAAAGGGTGGGTACAAATTGTACATACCCTTTTGATTAACACAATTGGAGGCAAGCAGAAGATGAACTGCGCCAACACGGAAGGATCTTGAAAAGAAGACGGGGAAGAGGGTTGTTTCGGAGGAGAATTATTTGACGGTTCCTGAAAAGAAGAAGGGGTTGAAGGGGAAGGGCAGGAATGACTGAGGGATATTATGCACACAGCTTGGAGGGAAGGCCGTCGGAGGAGTGGCATCTCTTGGCCGATCACTTACAGAATGTTGCAAAAATAGCCGCTGTATTCGCTAACTATTTTGGTGCTAAAACATGGGCTGAATTAGCGGGAGCAAATCATGATCTTGGCAAAGGCACTCGGCCTTGGCAAGCATACCTTCGAAAATCAAATGATATTATTGACGAATTTGCCAAGTATTATGAAGGACATCCAAACCATGCTGCTGTAGGAGCACAATGGCTTAGTAATAACTCAAAGGAAGCTGGAAAATTGCTGGCATACTGTATCGCAGGCCACCATGGCGGTCTGCCTAATTGGAGCGATTCTCCTGTCGCCGCATTAGGGATAAAACTTCAGCAACCGTTTCCTGAAGTTGCTGTTCCTTGTATAGCCCCAAATTTTTCAACTGCTCTGCCGTTTTCCATTGAATCGGATCGTTTTGGATTTCAGTTGCAATTTTTTGTTCGAATGCTTTTTTCCTGTCTTGTTGATGCAGATTTTCTTGATACGGAAGCATCTCTGGACAAAATGAAGTCGGGCTGGCGTTCTACTTATCCTGGCATCAGTGAACTTCACGAGAGGTTCTCGTCAAATTTCAATATGTTGCGTGATGGAGCTGATCAAACATTAAATGTGAACCATCAACGAGAACTGGTTCTTGAAGCCTGTTTGCGGGGAGCGGAGTTGGAACCAGGATTGTTTTCATTGACGGTTCCAACCGGCGGTGGCAAGACCCTTGCCTCATTGGCATTTGCATTGAATCATGCTATGAATAAATATAAACGAAGAATTATTTACGTCATTCCTTTTACAAGCATCATTGAGCAAAACGCCAAAGTCTTTCGGGATATGCTGGGTGAAGATGCTGTTCTGGAACACCATTGCAACTTCCTCCCTGACGATTCGAATTGGCAAACCAGGCTGGCAACTGAAAACTGGGATGCCCCTGTAGTGGTAACGACCAATGTCCAGTTTTTCAATTCATTTTTTGCCAATAAGACATCGAAGTGCCGAAAACTGCACAATGTGGCGGACAGCATCATTATCTTTGATGAAGTTCAAGCCATACCGGTTGAGAAGTTGAAGCCATGTCTTGAAGTTATCAAGGAACTGTCATTGAACTATGGCGTTACTTCGGTTTTGTGTACGGCAACTCAACCTGCCATTAAATATTCTGAACAATTCAGATCGGGACTGCATGGTGTTCGGGAAATCATCCAGGATGTCCCCTCGCTCTTTACCGCCTTGAAACGAACAGAGGAGGTTTTTATCGGTGAACTCAGTGAGAAGGATGTTGCGAGCCAGTTGCAGGAACATGAACAGGTCCTGTGTATCGTGAATACTCGGCAGCAGGCATTGGATATCTTTAATGCCTTGCCCGAGTCCGATGCAAATTTTCATCTGAGCGCCTTAATGCACCCAGCACATCGGACAAAACAATTGAATGAAATCAGAAACAGATTATCATCCGCAAATAAATTGCCGTGTAGGGTGGTCAGCACGCAGTTGATTGAGGCGGGAGTTGATGTGGATTTCCCCTGCGTATTCCGGGCAGTTGCCGGGATCGACAGTATTGCCCAAGCTGCTGGGCGATGTAATCGGAATGGCCTGAGTAAGATTCCATGCAAGGTGTATGTGTTTGAGTTTCCAGAAGATGCCGGATGTTCTTTTTTTCGTCAAGCGGCTCAATCGGCGTCGAAGCTTTTCGGGCCATTTGCCGGAAAACTTACAAATCCCGAATGTGTTCGTGAGTATTTCGCGGATTTCTTTTGGAAGAATGAACAACGAATGGATGAGGATGGCATTATCGAAAATTACTGTCAACCGGCGCAATCAGGTAATATTCAATTTCGTGACATTGCAGAATTTCAGATGATTAAATCGGCTACCAAGCCGGTAATCATTGCTTTAGAAGAGATTGCTATCGAACTGGTACGTTCGCTCGAATTTGCCGAACACAAAGGTGGAATCCTTCGGAAGCTACAGCAGTTCAGTGTTCAAATTTACCCTTATCAATTAGCAGAAATAAAAAATTGGCTGGAAAACCCGGTGCCTGGTGTTTGGGTCTTGCGTTCGCAAGAGCTCTACTCCAAGACTACCGGGCTCAGGTGTAAACCGCCTGAAGGAAACGCATTTTTTGGTTAATAAGGAGGTGTGAGAATGAGATACGGCATCAAGCTTCGAGTGTGGGGTGACTACGCTTTGTTCACTCGCCCGGAAATGAAAGTAGAACGGGTCAGCTATGATGTAATAACGCCCTCAGCTGCCCGTGGGATTCTGGAGGCCATTTATTGGAAGCCTGCCATCCGATGGGTAATTGACCGCATACATGTGATGCAACCTGTCCGCTTTGAGAATATTCGGCGTAATGAACTTGCCAACCGAGTTTCAGTGAATCAGAGGGATATGGACGAAGGCAAGCCGGTTTGTCGGTACATAGAAGATGACCGACAGCAACGGGCATCCATGGTTCTGCGAAATGTCGAGTATGTGATTGAAGCCCATTTTGAATTAATTGGTAACGATGATTCCGACCCTGGAAAGCATTTAGCCATCTTTGAGCGGCGGGTAAAAAAGGGGCAGTGCTTTCATCGCCCCTATTTCGGTTGCCGTGAATTCCCTGTTAATTTTGAGTGGTGCTACGAAACTCCTGTGTCGTCATTCTCCGGCAAGCTTGATTTGGGATTCATGTTGCACGATATTGATTTTGCCAATGATATGACTCCGCAGTTCTTCCGTGCAGTCATGCAGGACGGCGTCATTAACTG
>PIVU01000520.1 GCA_003354025.1 Nitrospirota bacterium | reverse complement strand
TTTTATGGAAATAACAGTATCCCGATCTAAAGGAATTGGTTCTTCAATGTTTCCAGTACAAAGATCGTCGTAAAATTCTGGACGTTTGATATAATCATCTACAAGCAATTCTACATGAGTTTCTTTGATATCAGGGTATTGAAGTTTGGCCAATCGTATCAATTCTTCACGGTCCATTGTAACATATAGAGAATAAATTTGAAAGTTTGAATTTGTCACAATTAGAGATTGATGTATATAGTAAATTAAAATCTCACTTTATGACAAATCATTAAACAAGCGATTGTCGTTCGAACAACTCCCTATCTTGGTCAGCACGACCCGTGGCTTGACGTATCATCTCTGTGATTGGATCATAGATCGGCACTTCACTTAACGGTTTTTGTTCTATAGGACTCAATCCTAATTTTTCACGTATATAATTCTTCTCGCCTAAGCTTTCTTTAACACCCATTACATTCATGAAATCTGTGAAGTTTACATTTGGAGTTTCTGATAATAAGATTGGTTCTAATAGACCTTGAGTGGTCCTAAATATACGTTCGTCGTTGGTGTCAGTCGGTGTATAATATCCAAGGTATCCTCCCAAAGCCGAACCCGTCATGGCGTTGGCAAACCCATACCGAGACCTTGCTGTACTGACTCGCGTAGACTCCGGTGCATCTGAGTACATTTGTTCCACGCTATGCAATTTTGTCAGATTGTTTTCCGTACCTACCTTTGGATTGACATGTACGATATCGTAATTGCTCTTTGGATGTGGTTTCAATCGTGCCGGCAAGGATACTAGATCACCTTCAGTTGAGTATAATACTTGCTTCTCAGTGGGAGTGTTCATCGGTTCTTGTAAAGGATTTATTGCTGGGTTGAAATGATGCCCTTCCACATTGTTTATTTCTGCTACATAATTGCTTTGACCTCCACCGTTAGAGTGTCCGGTGACCGATAGCTTATAGCCACCGTATTTCATTTTGACATCGTCAAATCGTTGTTGTGCTTCTTGATATCTTGATGTACTACGTTGTTGTTTCATCAATGTCAAAAGATTTACATACCAATCTTCTA
>PIVU01000519.1 GCA_003354025.1 Nitrospirota bacterium | reverse complement strand
GATAATGTTACTAGCGAGGCATCAAACGAGGTTTCAGTGTACTTATTAAAACTAAAACATGCTGCTGCTCAGAATTTTTCAATCGTTCCTATAAAGTTTCCATCAATCAGCTAAAGTCAACCATAATGTTACTACAATATGCCTAAATATAGCTAATCACATAAATTGTAGAGGCGGGTCTCTCCACCCTTATCCGTACGAATGGGTTGAGTAGTCCAGCAATCATAACATTTTAAGACCGCCCTCATGACTCTCACTCTCTCCTGTTCGCCGTTCCCATGGACTCTCTTCGGGAAAGTCCATATTTGCAATAAAATGCTCGGTAAAATCTTTTCGGCAGGAGAGCTCAACATGTTCGATGAAATGTACAAGCTCATTGGACCACTTCCAGTAGGCTTTTGATAATAGCACCATAGTTGCACCTGTACTGGCAGCATTGCCGAGTGATTTGACAATTCCGGGGTCTACCATCGGCAGAAGACCTATGCTCATTGCACTGTAGGGATTAATATAATTGCCAAGAGCCCCTGCCAGATATACTCTGCTTATGTCTTTAAGTTCGATACCCATATCGTCCATGAGTGTCTGTATGCCGGCGGCAATTGCCGACTTTGCAAGCTGGAGTTCGCGTACATCTTTCTGAGTCAGATATATTGGCTTTCCATTATGGCTCTCCTCTTCAGAGGCAACGAGGAAATTGTAAACTCCCCCTTTTTCAATCACCCTTGATTCCAGGCCGCATTCAGGCCCTTTTTTGGGCGGTCGGATAAGGCCTTCGTTGTCAATAACACCGCAGTTTAAGAGAACCGCTATCAGATCAACAAGTCCGCTTCCGCAGATTCCAGTTGGTTTTATATTCCCTATTTCCTTGTAGTATAGTTTTCCGTTTATGAATCTCACGCCTTCTATAGCGCCTGCCTTGGCAATCGTTCCATGGGTGATTTTAGCTCCCTCAAGTGCAGGCCCCGCAGCTGCCGAACAGGTCATCATTCTTTTACTATTACCCAGGAATATTTCACCATTGGTGCCGAGATCGATTCCGAGTATCATTTCATCTTCCTGCTC
>PIVU01000054.1 GCA_003354025.1 Nitrospirota bacterium | reverse complement strand
AACTCCTGCGGTTAAGACTGTGCAGATGCCACAGAAGTGAGCAGGAGTGTTCAGGAGGCATACCTATGGAAAAGAAAAAGTGTCACATCCATGCCTTCTGTTTCCGCTGACATAGCGCACACAATAGCGAGCCCTGCCCTTGTAGGATCAGTCGATCCCCATGTTGTATGAATAAGAACTTTTCCCATTAAACTTCTCCCTTTTTAATTACTATAGTTATACAAATTTATCTATTTAATTATTTCTTTAAGTACATATAAATCAAACAATCGACAAAGCAAATATTGCTGAATTCCCAAGCACATGAATAGTAACCGGCACCATCAGATTCCCCTCCAGCTCATAGGCCACAGCAAAAACAATCGCTCCCACAATCTGTGTCAACCCTAATCCGCCGGTCGCCGCATGCGCCATTGTAAATAACACAGTACTTACAACAACTGCAGCAAAAGCACCCCATTGTCTTACATAACCAAACACTACACCCCTGAAGATCAACTCTTCCGCAATGGGCCCGATAACAATGCCGACTATTAAAAAACTAACCAATCCTTCAGCTGGAATACTGCCCTTTATGAACTTCAAAGGCTGTATCCCGATAACAGTCAGCACAGCATATAAAGTCAGTGCTATTATCGCAAAACCAGCAGACCATAGCACTCCCCTTTTAAGTCCTCTTGAAAGTGTATTAGGATCAAGACCTATTACAGATAATCCGCATTCTAATACATGTACTATGCCAATAATCAAACCGGCTTCCAGTGCCCGTGCAGCCCCAATCATTATAATCTGGTTAAACCCTCCCTTTGAAACCAGAGTATTCACCATTAATTCAACAACGATCAGAGCTGCAAAACATGAGAGTACAGTTTTTAATTTGACAGTTTCTGTCTCCATCCAAGCTCCATTAATGCATTGTAAGCATAGAACTGTTCATACCAGTGGTCTGATTGTTCTATCCTTGGAATAATCTGCTTAGCATACCCCTTGTCCGTCCGTTTACTGAGTGCTAAGTAAGCCATACACACGACATTTGTATGAGAATCATCAAGAAAAGCTATCAGGTCTGTAATAGTTTCAGGCCTGTTACTCACTCCCAGTGCTTTAACAAGCCAGTATCGCTCTGCTACTTGAGGACTGGACAGCATGTTCTCATATGCACTGTAGGCGCTAACTTCTAACCCGTTCTTCTCAATAACTTTCAACGCAGCCATTCTCGTCTGCCATCTTTCGGAATTAAGCGCATCATTAAGATCATTAATCCCGACCTTTCCTTGATTGTTTGACTCAAGTGTATACACTAATGCGCTTCCTATCAATAAACATATGATTGCAGCAGTTACAGCTGATGCAGTTGAATTCATTAAAAAAGAGGAGACAAGCCGGAAAGACGAGTATAGGACTAAATAAACAGTAAGGGGCAGTCCTGACAGAAGAGACAGAAATATATAAGTGCGGAAGAAAGCCATCCTGTCTGTTTTCGCAGAATATTCCAGCAATATACTTCCCGGGTTTTTAGCAAAATCAAATATCGTTGTCCTGAGTACTTCCCTCCCACTGTTCTTAAAGATCAGATTATTCCCTTCTCCAACTATTCTAAGATTTATCGATGGTTTTTGAGGAACAGTGAGATAGTTATAATTATTCAGTGCCTGCTTCACTATAAGCAAATCAGATTCATTTTCAATTTCCTGCAGACTGACAGTCTTAATCGTCTTCTGATCAATTGGTTTAATAACCTCTGCAGCATACAGAGTGTATTTATAGTAAAAGTCGTTCATCTTAATTCCCACAGGATTAGACAAAAAGAAGTTGTCCCTGAAATCAATAAATATACCGCTTCCCAATTGAGAGATACATAACACTGCTACAGCTATAAACGAGACTATGTGAACTATTTTATTTACCCGGGCCTTTTCTACGGATTGCTCCGGCATAACTTTAAGAGCAACTGCAGAAGTTACGGCAGGTACAAGGAGGAAGTAGCATGTAACTATAATAGACATACCCTGGCTGTTAGATAAAAACAAAGCGCCAATCCAGACTAATAGCAGCATAATCAACACCGTCTTATTCCGGGCAAAAAGCCTGACCCAAACCCATATCGCAGCAAAAGTAAAACTCGACAGCGCGGCCCCTATACTCAGGGTAAACAATAGAGCAGCCGCACAGGCAGGACCGGGGTTAAGGAGGCCCTGCATTACTATTCCGTTAGGAATTACAAGATAGCCCTGTTCCCTCAAAGCATCGAGCGTCCAGTACAGTTCAGTATTTGAGAGATAGATATGAACAGAGGCAAGAGCATGGGTCGTTAACATGCCGGCAATGATAACAATGACAGCGTAAAATCCCCTGTTTCTGTTTTCAGAGCTCAATAGTCAGCATCTCCTGTGGATGAATTTCCATCCTGATATAATACCTTATCCTCCCCCTTTGGAAAAGTCGGAGCTTTTTGGTGAAGACTCGTATCGAGGGGGATTCAGGGTGATTTTATGGATAATTAAATTTAAATATCTCCCCTTCCCCCTCTTTGGCAAAGAGTGTGATTCATCAGAATGAATTTATCAATTCATTTAGGTTACAATACCTATTCATTATGGACGCAAATACAATTAAACAACTCATTATATCCTTGCCTGCTTTGATACTGGCTATAACACTTCATGAAGTTTCTCATGGATATGTTGCCAACAGACTCGGAGACCCTACTGCCAGGCTAATGGGTAGATTAACGTTGAATCCTATAAAACATATAGACCCCGTAGGTACAATAATATTACCGCTTGTTCTGACCGCATTAGGTGGCGTAATATTTGGTTATGCAAAGCCTGTCCCTATTAACCCGTCCAATTTCAAGGATCCCAGAAAAGGCATGGCACTATCTGCTGCTGCTGGACCTATAACAAATATTTTGATCGCTATTATCAGTTCTGTTCTTCTTGTGCTGGTTATTATACCGCTTGCCAAATTTCTAAACAGCAGCACTGCAATTGCTTTTTTTACACCAATAATACTGATGCTAAAGTTCAGTGTGCAGATTAATATTTTCCTTGCCGCGCTTAATCTAATACCTATAGTGCCTCTTGATGGTGGACGGGTATTAGCAGGTTTTCTTCCCTACAAGCAGGCAGTTGCTTACAGCAAGATCGAACCATATGGAATTTATATACTAATGGCATTAATATTCACCGGGGTTGCAAGTATATTTATTTATCCTCTTATTAATATTCTATATTTATTTGTGCCATTCTTTTAAAGAGAAGGAGATAGTAAAGTGTCAAAGAAAATAGTTCTCAGTGGTATACAACCCAGCGGAAAACTGCATATAGGAAATCTTATAGGAGCGTTACAGAACTGGGTTAGGATTCAGGACGATTATGAATGCAACTATTTCATTGCCGACTGGCACGCCCTTACATCACAATATGCCGACACTTCAGAGTTGAAGGAGTATGTTAAAGATGTACTGGTTAACTGTCTTGCCGCTGGACTGGACCCCGAAAAATCGACCATATTCCAGCAATCACGTATTCCCGAACATGCTGAGCTGCATACACTTCTATCAATGATGACACCTTTAGGCTGGCTCGAAAGAGTTCCTTCATATAAGGAGAAACAGCTCGAAGTGAAAGACAAAGATCTCAACACATATGGATTTCTGGGATACCCCCTGCTCCAGTCAGCGGATATTATGATATACAGAGCGCATTTAGTGCCCGTGGGAGTAGATCAATTGCCGCACCTCGAAATTACACGTGAAGTAGCCAGGAGATTCAATAACTTTTACGGTGAAGTATTTCCCGAGTGTGACGGCCTGCTGACAAAGTTTCCAAAAGTAGTAGGGACAGACGGAAGAAAAATGAGTAAAACCTACGGCAACTGTATCTTCCTTTCAGATTCTTCGAAAGAAATGGAGCAAAAAGTCAGAACAATGACTACTGATCCCCAGAGGATAAAACGTACTGACAAAGGGGACCCTGAACTTTCACCGGTATTTCAACTGCACAAGGTATTTTCTTCAAAAGAAGAACAGGATGAAGTAGCAGAGGGCTGCCGTACTGCAGGCATCGGTTGTATTGACTGCAAAAAAGTCCTGATAAAAAATCTTCTTACCCTTTTAGAACCTATCTGGGAAAAGCGTGAAAGCTTCCTCAACAAGCCTGACCTGCTTGAAGACATTATATCTGCAGGTTCCAACAAAGCCAGAGAAAAAGCCATAGCCACAATGGAGTTGGCCAGACAGGCCATGGGTTTAAAAAACTAGGGCATTAGTTCGGTTCTTTTCGTTACTATTCAAGGTTTGATCTTAAACAGAGTAAAGATAGAAACATCACTCTTTAAATCTCTTACTATTTTGGATATTAATTAAATTTCTGCTAATATAATTTTCATCTGAATAATGCGAAAGATAAAAATAAATATTCAATATGACGGTACTGAATACTCAGGCTGGCAGGTTCAGGTCAGAGAGACTACTATACAGGGCCTTCTTGAAAAAGCCGTACTGAGAGTCACCGATAACAACTCACGTATCATAGGCGCAGGTAGGACCGATGCCGGAGTGCATGCACTTGATCAGGTTGCCATATTCAAAACCTCTTCACAACTTGATCCCCCTACTCTTCTCCGTGCTTTAAATGCAAACCTTCCTTTTGATATTAGAATCATAAATATAGGAGAAGCTGATGATGATTTCAATCCCAGGTTTAGCGCAAAATGTAAAACATACTCATACATAATATGCCCTTTAGAATCAAACTCAGTTTTCCTGAGAAGGTATTCCTGGAATATGTCTTACAACCTGGATATTAATGCAATGCAGGAGGCTGCCGGACATTTAACAGGCAAACATGATTTCTCCAGTTTTCAGGCCTCGGGCTGCAGTGCAAAAAACCCGATCAGAGAAATTCTGGACATCAAAGTCACAAACCTCGACTCAATAGATTTCATGACTTTTCAATTTAATGTGCCAGTAATAAAAATTAGCATCACAGCCAACGCGTTCCTCAGGCATATGGTAAGAAATATAGTGGGTACTGTTTACGAAATTGGGAGAGGTAAAATGCCTCCTGAAAAGATTATTGAAATACTAAATGCTAAAGATAGAAGAGCTGCTGGACAAACTGCACCCGCCTGCGGATTATTCCTTGAAAAGATGGTATATTAAAAAACTTTTTACCCTGCCTCCTGCCCACTGAAACCTGCCCCCTGTCTTTAACCTACCACATTAAAATTCCGTACTCTCAACTTCACCCCAAGCTCTTTAGCAAGTTCGTGGCATTTAGCTAAATCAATCTGAGGGATTTCAACAACAGTCAGCTGAACATCGGGAATCACATTTCTGGCTTCTTTTACAAAAGAGAGCATACTGTCGAAAGCGCCGCTGTCAGCAGGTTTGCAGATCTTTTTATACTTCTCAGCATTTTCAGCGTCAAGGCTTATGGATATGCTGTCAACAAGACCTTTCAACTCCGGAACGATGTTCTTTCCGTAAATCAGATTGCCATGACCGTTTGTATTAACTCTTACTTTTCCACCCTGTTTTTTAATCCATTTTGATACTTTTTTAATAACATCAAGGCGCAAAAAAGGCTCGCCGATTCCGCAAAATACAATTTCCTTATATATCTTCGGGTCTTTTATTGCTTTAATAACCTGCAGCACAGTCGGTTCTTTTTCAAGCCTCAGGTTATGCCCTTTGACATAAGACGTACGGGTCCTCACGCAGAAACTGCATTTATTCGTACATTTATTTGTAATGTTCAGGTAAAGAGAATCGCGTATTTTATATGCAATTTCACCCTGTTCCTTAATCTCCCCAATTCGGAACAGTTTCTTTGCATTTAAGGTCGTTATTCTACCCACGTCATTCAATGTAATTCCCCTAATATCAGCAATAGCCTGAGCTGTATGTTTTACAAAGGACGGCTCGTTTCTCTTACCTCTCAGCGGAATCGGACTGAGATACGGGGCGTCCGTCTCAATAAGAAGAAACTCATCAGGTATAGTCTGAACAATTTCCCTTAGTTTCGCAGCATTTTTGAATGTAATAGGCCCTGCCAGAGATATATAAAAACCAAGTTCCATGGCTTTTTTTGCCATATGAGCATCTCCCGAAAAGCAGTGCAAAACGCCTGTAGTATTAGTAATTTCTTCACGGAGAATTCTAAGTGTATCGTTTTTGGCTTCCCTACTGTGGACAATAACAGGCAGTCCAACATTTTGCGCCAGATTAACCTGCCTTCTAAATACTTCGATCTGAATGCCCTTCGGGGAATTTAGGTAATGATAGTCCAGCCCAATCTCTCCAATTGCAATGACTTTTGGCTTTTTAACCCATTCATTCAATTCCTGAAACAGTGTCTCATCAAGTGTCACTGCATCATGAGGGTGTATTCCTACTGCAGAATAAATCTGAGGATGCATACTGGACAGTTTCAGTCCCTTAAGATTGCCTTCCCTGTCAGAGCCTGCATTGATAATATATTTAATATTCGCATCCTTAGCCCTTGCAATCACCTCTTCGCGGTCTTTGTCAAAAGCCTCCATTTCAAGGTGACAATGCGTATCTATAAATTCAAGCTTCAATTGGAAACTCTCCCTGACATCTAACAATATAACTTAATTTATTATCTTAAGGTAATTGATGTAATAGTCTGGTTAAATTGACTTTTTGTCTAATCATAAGACATGTAAACATCCATTATTATACCTTTTCTATGTTAGAGAAATCCCGAAAAATTGTCAAAGCCATGGCCTTGTAATTTTCAGTGGAATATGGTAATTTTTCAGTTTATTATAGAGAGGGGGTACCCATATGAATGACACAGATGTAATCAGTAGTTTGAGAAGCGAGAATGATGAATACAAGAAGCTTGAAGTAGAACACAAGCGGCTGGAAGTTGCACTTGAGGAAATAGCAAAAAAGAAATACCTGACATCAGAAGAAGAAGTACAGAAAAAGCAGATACAGAAACAGAAACTTCAATTCAAGGACCGTATGGCTCAGCTTGTAAGAGATCACCGGTAAATTACCTTAACGTTATAGCAGGAACAGTAACAACTACTATTATGAAAAGTAATACGATTAAAAAAGGGCTCGAAAGAGCACCTCACAGGGCACTACTGTATGCAACCGGGATTCCCCCTTCTGAAATGGGTAAACCCTTTATTGGCATTGCCACAAGTTTTACAGATCTCATTCCAGGTCATACAGGAATGCGTGACTTGGAGAGATTTATAGAAAAAGGGGTCCACACCGGCGGAGGATATCCGTTCTTTTTTGGAATTCCCGGAATATGCGACGGCATTGCCATGGGGCATAAGGGAATGCATTACAGTCTTGCTTCAAGAGAACTTATCGCAGATATGGTTGAGACTGTATCGGAAGCTCATCGGCTGGACGGACTTGTTCTTCTTACAAACTGCGACAAGATTACACCGGGAATGCTGATGGCTGCAGCAAGGGTAAACGTTCCTACTATTGTAGTAACAGCAGGCCCGATGATTTCCGGCAATTTAAGAGGCAAGAGGCTTTCTCTTGTGAATGATACTTTTGAAGCTGTGGGCAAGTTTAAAAAAGGGCTAATCAACAGCAGCGAGCTGGCAGACCTTGAAATATGCGCCTGTCCCGGCGCAGGATCATGCCAGGGAATGTATACAGCGAATACAATGGCATGTGTGACCGAATCATTAGGAATGAGTCTTCCCGGATGCGCAACAGCTCTTGCAGTGTCTGCCAAGAAGCGCAGACTTGCTTTTGAGAGCGGAGCGCGTGTGGTAGAGCTTGTTAAAAAGAATATCACTCCTAGAAAAATAATGACCCTAAAGGCATTTGAGAATGCCATCAAAGTAGACATGGCTCTCGGAGGATCAACCAATACGGTGCTTCATATTCCTGCAATTGCTCATGATGCGGAAGTTTCTCTATCCCTGGAACTGTTCGATAAGTTAAGTAAAAAAGCACCGCATATAACGGACATGCTTCCCGGTGGTGAACACTACCTCGAGGACCTTGAATATGCAGGCGGAATTCCTGCTGTTTTAAAAAGATTAAAATCCGGCATTCACAATGAATTAACTGTATCTGGCAGCAAAATCCATGTTATTGCTGAAAAGGCCGAGATTATGGATCCGGAAGTAATACGGCCTCTAAACAAGGCACATCATAAAGAAGGCGGCATCGCAATTCTTAAAGGCACTCTTGCTCCTGACGGCGCAGTGGTAAAACAGTCTGCTGTGAGTGCAAAAATGATGAAATTCAAAGGCGCTGCAAAAGTATATAATTCAGAAGAGAATGCTATGAAGTCCATTCTGGCTGGAAAGATAAAAGCTGGGGACGTTGTCGTTGTACGCTACGAGGGGCCCAAAGGCGGCCCGGGCATGAGAGAAATGCTCAGCCCTACCGCAGCCATAGCAGGAATGGGTCTTGTTGATTCAGTGGCACTAATTACAGATGGTCGCTTTTCAGGCGGCACTAGAGGACCGTGCATCGGGCATATCTCCCCGGAAGCAATGGAAGGCGGCCCTATCGGTTTAGTAAAAGAAGGAGATATTATCAGCATCGATATCCCCAAAAGAAAGCTGGACTTATTAATCAGCAAAGAGGAAATGAAGAAACGGGCCAAAACCCATAAAAATATAAAACCCAAGATCAACAGAGGCTGGCTTGCAAGATACGCTGCTTTAGTAACATCTGCTAGCACCGGCGCAGTAATGAAAACCCCGTAACAAACAATTCAATGAGTATGGAGATTATATGAGAAAGAGCGGCGCTGAAATATTAATAGAATGTTTAAAAAAAGAGGGAGTAAAACATATCTTCGGATACCCCGGTGGTGTTGTACTCAATATCTTTGATGCTCTTTATGATGAAAAAGGCCTGGAACTTTTCCTGACACGTCATGAGCAGGGAGCTATTCATGCGGCAGATGGTTATGCAAGAGCAAGCGGAAAAGTCGGTGTCGCCCTTGTTACTTCCGGCCCCGGAGCTACCAATACAGTAACGGGCATCGCGACTGCATCAATGGATTCAATTCCAATGGTTGTATTCTCAGGTCAGGTACCTACAATGCTCATAGGTAATGATGCATTCCAGGAAGCCGATATTGTCGGCATGACCAGGCCCTGCACAAAACACAACTACCTTGTTAAAGATGTTAAAGACCTTGCCCAGACTATTCGTGAGGCATTTCACATAGCTTCTACGGGACGTCCCGGCCCTGTTCTTATTGACCTGCCGAAGGATGTCACTACTGGAATGACAGAATTCAAGTGGCCTGAAAAAGTGAATATAAGAAGTTACAGTCCCACTTACCAGGGAAACAAATATATGATTAAGCAGGCCGCCCAGATGATTTTAAAATCAAAAAAACCGGTCATAATGGCTGGAGGCGGTGTAATACTATCAGAAGCATCAAAGGAACTGACAGAACTTGCAGAGATGACAAAGATCCCTGTGACCAATACTCTTATGGGACTTGGATCATTTCCAGGTTCAGCAGATCTCTCTCTTGGCATGCTCGGCATGCACGGAACTTTTTATGCAAATACGGCTGTTCAGAACGCAGACCTACTTATAGGAATTGGTGTCAGATTTGACGATCGTGTTACAGGAAAGACCGATACTTTTGCAAGGAATGCAAAAATCATTCAAATTGATATTGACCCTACATCTATAAGAAAAAATGTTCCCGTTGACCTTCCTGTGGTTGGTGACATAAAGCACGTTTTAAAAGACCTGCTCAAAGTTCTTAAGGACGAAAAGGAACAATGGGGCGCAATAAGAAAGTCATGGCTGAATCAGGTAGATGCCTGGAAAAAGGAAAGGCCCCTAACCTATAATTTTGACAAAAAGATTATTAAGCCTGAATTCGTTGTAGAAAAAATACATAAAGTAACCAAGGGCGATGCTATTATCTGCACGGAAGTAGGACAGAACCAGATGTGGGCCGCTCAATTTTATAAATATGATAAACCCAGACATTGGCTTTCATCTGGTGGGCTCGGCACAATGGGATATGGATTCCCTGCTGCAATAGGCGCCCAGATAGCCTGTCCAAATAAAGTTGTATTTGATATTGCCGGTGACGGCAGTATTCAGATGAATATTCAGGAACTGGCAACTGCTGTTATAAATAAATTGCCCGTTAAAGTCGCGATCCTTAATAATAGGTTCCTGGGAATGGTCCGCCAGTGGCAGGAGCTTTTCTTCAAGGAGCGTTATTCACATACTGGCCTTGACGTTACACCTGACTTTGTTAAGGTAGCTGAAGCATATGGCGCCGTTGGATTAAGGGCAACAACACCCGATGAAGTTGAGCCGGTACTCAGAGAATCCCTTAAAATCAAGGACAGGCCGGTATTTATGGACTTTGAGGTAGACTGGAAATCAAAGGTGTTCCCCATGGTCCCTGCAGGCGCTGCAATTGATGAAATGATCTTTGATGAGGAAGTAAAGGAAAAATCTAAAAAGAAATTAAAAGCAGTCAAATAAAGAACGGTTCAATCGGTTGGAACTTTTTTGATATTTTAGAGGAGAAATATGAGACATACAATATCAGTACTTGTTGAGAATAAATTTGGAGTTCTTTCAAGAGTCTCCGGTCTCTTCAGCGGCAGGGGCTTTAACATAGAAAGCCTGTCCGTAGGGGAAACAATAGATCCTGATGTTTCACTTATGACAATAGTTACTATTGGAGACGATCAGATCGTTGAGCAGATTACAAAGCAGCTCAACAAACTGATTGATGTTATAAAAGTCGTGGATTATATGGATGTAGACCACGTTGAGCGGGAACTGGTACTGATTAAAGCAGCTCCAAAGAAGAATGACAAGACGGAATTTCTCAAATTGACTGAGATATTCAGAGGCAAAATTATTGATTCAGGAGCTACTTCATTTACTGTGGAGATTACAGGTGACGAGAAGAAAATAGCCGCTTTTATAGAGTTGATCAAACCCTTCGGCATAAAAGAGTTCGTACGCACAGGAAAAGTAGCAATTGCGCGTGAAGGATTAAAAAAGGCAAAACAGTAAAACTGTTATTCGTGGTATCTTATACAACATACGAATTTCAGACTTACCTTTAAATTATCATATAGCTAATAACATAAAACTATAGAATATTAAATTCATAACTATTCAAAAAACGGAGGCTTTCAATGAAAATCTATTACGATAAAGATGTTAAAAAAGGGACATTAAAAAAGAAGACTATATGTATCATGGGATACGGCAGCCAGGGACATGCCCATGCTAACAACCTTAAAGAAAGCGGCATTAATGTAATTATCGGCGTACGTAAAGGCGGCAGTTTCACTAAAGCCCAAAAAGCGGGGTTTAAAGTATATACTCCCGCAGAAGCCACAAAGAAATCAGATATCATAATGATCCTTCTCCCGGACGAAAGCCAGGGAGACACCTATAATGAAGAAATTGCACCTAATATTAAAAAGGGTACTTACCTCGGATTTGCCCATGGATTCAATATTCATTTTAATCAGATAGTCCCCCCTGCTGATGTAAATGTTTTCATGGTAGCGCCAAAGGGCCCCGGACACCTTGTACGTGCGGAATATGTGAGGGGAAGCGGAGTACCGTGCCTTATCGCAATACATCAGGATCCTTCCAAAAATTCGAAGGACATTGCACTTGCTTATGCTTCCGGAGTAGGAGGCGGGAGAGCCGGAATAATTGAGACCAACTTCAGGGAAGAAACTGAAACCGATCTGTTCGGGGAACAGGTTGTTCTCTGCGGCGGCTTGACCTCACTAATAACAGCAGGATATGAAACCCTCGTGGAAGCGGGATACGCTCCTGAAATGGCCTATTTCGAGTGTCTCCATGAAGTCAAATTGATTGTTGACCTTCTATATGAAGGAGGAATATCCAACATGCGTTATTCCATAAGCAACACTGCCCAGTACGGCGACCTGACAAGAGGACCCAGAATTATAACGGAAGAGACTAAAAAGGAAATGAAAAAGATCCTCGGTGAAATACAGTCCGGTGAATTCGCAAGAGACTGGCTTCTGGAATGCAAGGCAAACAAACCTTCTTTCAATGCCCTGACCAAACAGGGAGAAAGACACTCCATTGAAGAAGTCGGCGGAAAACTCAGAAGCATGATGCCGTGGCTTAAGAAAGGCAAACTTGTCGACAAATCCAAGGCATAAAGAAGAAGGTTCAGAGCAGGGAAAAGACAGTTCAGGCATTCAGGGATTTGGTTACAGGGTACAGTCCCTATTTCGTGTACTTGGTAGCATGTTCAGTTTTGCTGAAGAAGGCTATCCTTTCATTGCCGGATTCTTAATACTCACAATAGTAACTGGTGTGTTCGGATTGTGCTGGATCTCATTTGCCGCTTTATTGTTAACGGCGTTCATGTTCTATTTTTTCAGAGACCCTAACAGAGTAACACCTGAAGATGATAATGCATTCTACTCCCCTGCTGATGGGAAGGTTATTCATATAGGAGAGTACAGGGAGGATGAGTTCCTTGAAGCGCCTGCTCTGAAAGTCAGCATTTTCATGTCGCCTTTAGATGTACATGTTAACCGGGCCCCCTGTGCAGGAACTGTTAAGAATGTGTTACATAAGTCGGGTAAATTTTATAATGCCTACACAGATGACGCAGCAGTTTTAAATGAACATATTTCCATGCTTCTTAATTCAAGCAAACATGGAGACATAGTAGTCAAACAGATAGCAGGTGCTGTAGCCCGCCGCTGCGTATGCAGATTCACTCCTGGAGCTTCATTGGAACAGGGAGAAAGATACGGCCTTATCAAGTTCAGTTCAAGAGCTGATATATTCCTACCACTTGATGCCCGGATTAAGGTAAAATTAAACGACAAAGTAAGAGCCGGGGAAACTGTATTAGCTGTCAGGGACCAGCTTTCAGCAGTCAGCTCAGACAAAAAAGGCTCTTAGTACTTTAGCTTATACCTAAAAGCTGACCGCTGAGTGATGATAGCTATTTAATTATGAAAAAAGGAATATACATTCTGCCCAACTCACTAACTCTCTGCGGCATGTTCTGCGGCTTTTTTGCAATTCTGGCTGCATTCAAGGGGAATTATTTCCAGGCAGCATGGGCTATAGTGATCGCAAATATTTTTGATGGACTTGACGGATGGGTGGCGAGACTTACAAACAGTACCACAAAATTCGGTGTAGAACTGGACTCGCTGTCCGACCTTATTGCTTTTGGGGTTGCTCCCGCCATACTTATATACAGCTGGGGACTACAGCCCTTCGGACGTTTTGGTATTGGCACAGCATTTCTCTATGTAATATGCGGGGCTTTAAGACTTGCACGGTACAACGTTCAAATGGGCAGCACAGAAAGCAAAGCTTTTACCGGTTTGCCGATCCCGGCAGCCGGCACAGTGATAGCCTCTCTTGTTCTATTCCATTATGAAGTCTGGGGCAGTACGATTGATAAAAACTATCTTGTCATATTCCTGCCTTTCCTGCTGGCAGTACTCATGGTTACTACACTTAAGTTTCACAGTCTGAAGGAAGTTGATTTTAAAAAGAGAAAACCCTTCGTGCTTCTGGTTGCTATTGGTACGGCATTAGTTCTTATAATTATGTATCCGGAAATAGTGATATTTCTTTTTGCAATAACCTATGTTTTATGGGGTATCATTGAAGGAACATACATAATTCATAAGAAAAGAAAATATAAGGACATCGTTTAATGAGAAATATCAGAATATTTGATACAACACTAAGAGACGGTGAGCAGTCTCCAGGCGCTGCAATGAATATCGGCGAAAAGCTACAAATAGCAAAACAGCTTGCACGTCTGGGCGTTGATATTATAGAGGCCGGTTTTGCAATCACTTCCCCGGGCGACTTTGAAGCAATTAAAACAATCGCCGGAGAGGTTGAGGGGCCGGTAATATGCAGTCTCGCCAGGGCCAAGGAAGATGACATAAAGCGTGCCTGGGAGGCAGTTAAGGATTCTCCGAAAAAAAGAATACATACATTTCACTCAACATCGGAAATTCACCTGAAGTACCAGTATCGTATAGACCAGGCAGAAGCTCTACGGAGGTCTGTTGAAATGGTCAAACTGGCAAAGAGTTTTCTTGAAGATGTTGAATTCTCACCCATGGATGCTACAAGAACAGACATCGCATATCTTTGCGAGGTCACAGAAGCAGTTATAGAAGCCGGAGCAACTACAGTAAATATACCGGATACGGTCGGTTACACAATTCCAAGTGAATTTGGGGAATTGATCAAAACACTGTGCGACAGGGTCAAGAACATTGATAAAGCAGTTATAGCTGTCCATTGCCATAATGATTTGGGACTGGCCACAGCCAATTCTCTATCGGCTGTCCTGAATGGGGCCGGTCAAATAGAATGCACCATCAATGGAATAGGAGAGCGTGCAGGGAACTGCTCGATGGAAGAGGCTGTTATGGCCCTCAGAACTAGACGTGATATTTTCAATGCAGACACTAATATAAATACTGTAGAAATCATGCGTAGCAGCAAGCTTGTATCAAAGATTACCGGCATGTCGGTACAGCCTAACAAGTCTATTGTAGGTGCAAATGCTTTTTCTCATGAATCAGGTATTCATCAGGACGGGCTTTTAAAGGAAAAATCAACTTACGAGATCATTACTCCTGAGACAATTGGCCTTCACAAAACAAAGTTTGTGCTGGGCAAACTGTCGGGCAGACATGCTTTCAAAACCCGTCTGAGTGAAATCGGCCATGATCTGGCTGATGAGGAGATTAACAAAGCATTTGAGCGATTCAAGAAACTGGCTGATCAGAAAAGAGAGATTTTTGATGAAGACCTGGAAGCACTGGTATCTGAAAATCAAACAACAGTACCCGAAAAATACAGTCTTGTTGACATGCACATCTCATCAGGTTTCAATGAAAAACCAACAGCAGTAATAAAACTGAAGATGGATGGTAAAATCGTAGAAAAACATGAGCATGGAGACGGCCCTATTGATGCTGTATTCAAGGCCATAACATCATTAACAGAAACTTCAAGCAAGCTTATCAAATATGAAGTAAAGTCAATTACTGGCGGCACTGATGCTCTTGGAGAAGTTGTCTGTTCCCTTGAAGAAGATGATAAATCGGTTAGCGGCCACGGCGCTGATACTGACATAATTACAGCATCTGCAAGAGCATACATAAATGCCCTGAATAAGCTTGCTGCCAGAATTAAAAATAATTGATTTTACCTAAACAAACAGACTATACATCTCTATTTGATTAATTTTGCTTTTTCCAGCGCCAACACCGAAAACAACCTGTCATCAACTGTTTCACTGGAAGGCTTATCACAGGCATTCAGGTACCCGATTAACGAACCCCGGACAACTTTGGACAGCCATGTGAGACCAGGTATCTTAACTTCAATATTATTTATCATGACCTGTGCATAGCTACTGCCATTTTTGTCCGCCTCTCTCGAAGCTGTCTTTATCCCATCATTACCGTGGATAAATGACTTCCTGTGATAACAGGATGCGTTTACAAGCAGCTCGTTTACAAGCTGGTCTTCATTCGCATCATCACTCTTTAATTCAGCAGGAAAGTAATCCAAAATAAACTTAGCAAATCTCTCAGACTCCTTCTCCCACAGGTCAAGATCCGAAAAAGGAATAATCTCATCCATGCTTGAAATGCACTTTCCAGATGACACCAGTAAAAAGAACGCAAAGGCTGGATCAGAAGGAATTAATTCAAGGGAATAGGCATAGCATCTGCAGGCCCTTATTACCTGCCTTGCCATTTTTTCATCCAAAGTCCTAACCCTGTTGATCAGGTCATCTAATGACTCATGTTCCAGATAGCCAAAAAACTGCGGATATTGTTTGCGCTCTCTTCCGTCAAATACAGGAATACTACTCTCATCCGCAACAGTACCAAGCTTGCGTATTCTGGCATTGAGAAAAACCGAAAGCAGCTTGCATACAATATCAACTTCCTCCTCAGGATGCCCTCTTCCATTATTGTCATCTTCATGATTCGTAAATGAAAGGCTTGCCTCAATTTCTGTAGCGGAAAAATAAGAAACCGGACTGATTGCATAATTACCGAAAGAAATCTTTGAGACTCCGCGGGGGAACGACTTGGTGATAATTATTTTCGATTCAATCAACATTTCGGCTGCATCCTTTTATTCGGGGATATAAAAATGTAACAACTTCACACTCAACTTGTCCAATATATAAAATTTATTATCACATAAGCGGTATGATCAACAGCCGTTTTCTGACTTATACCAAGAGCGTCAAATTTGACTAATTTCTTCTTTTTCCTGTACTATTTCTTACTTCTTAGAGATTCAATATATCGTTTATTGGAGGAACCGTGACTATAACTGAAAAAATTCTTGCAACCCACGCAGGCAGAGATAAAGTATCTGCCGGCGAACTGATAAATGCAAAACTTGATATCATTCTTGCCAATGATATCACTGCACCTATTTCTATTAAAGAATTCAGGAAGACCGGTGCAAAACAAGTCTGCGATAAAGACAAAATAGCTCTTATACCTGACCATTTTGCACCCCAAAAGGACATCAAGGCAGCAGAGCAGTGTAAAATGCTGAGGGAATTTTCAAAGGAGCATGACCTCAGCCTTTACTACGAAGTAGGCAGAATGGGCGTTGAACATGCACTTCTCCCGGAACAGGGCATTGTCCTTCCAGGTGATCTTGTAATAGGAGCAGACAGCCACACATGCACCTACGGCGCACTTGGTGCATTTTCCACAGGCGTAGGTTCAACTGACGTAGCATCTGCAATGGCTACAGGCGAATGCTGGTTTAAGGTCCCTGAGTCAATGAAATTTGTGTATTTCGGCAAACTAAATAAATGGGTCAGCGGAAAAGATTTGATACTGCACACGATCGGTGATATCGGGGTAGACGGTGCACTGTATATGGCCATGGAGATCGAGGGAGAAGCAATTAGCGCCTTAACCATGGCAGGAAGATTGACCATGTGCAATATGGCCATTGAAGCCGGAGGGAAAAACGGCATAATCGTACCCGATGACATTACAGAACAGTACGTAAAGCCCAGAGCTAAAAGAGATTATAAGTTCTATACTTCTGACAGCGATGCGTCATATGTAGATGTCAAAGAGTATGACTGCTCAAAGATTCAGCCAACTGTGTCATGCCCTCACCTGCCATCTAACACAAAACCTGCTGCTGACCTGTCTAACATTGCAATCGACCAGGTCGTTATCGGCTCATGTACTAACGGCAGAATAGAAGATATGCGGGAAGCCGCTGAAGTGATAAAAGGCAAAAAGGTTAATTCTAATACACGCCTGATTGTTATTCCTGCAACACAGGAGATTTACCTGCAGTCAGTTAAGGAAGGACTTGCAGAAATATTTGTTAATGCTGAAGCGGTTTTTTCAACACCCACATGCGGGCCCTGCCTGGGAGGTCACATGGGAATACTTGCCAAAGGTGAAAGAGCAATTGCAACAACAAATCGTAATTTTGTTGGAAGAATGGGGCACCCTGAAAGCGAAGTGTATCTTTCAAACCCGGCAGTCGCAGCTGCTTCCGCTGTCAAAGGAAGAATCGCAATCCCTGAGGAGGTAATATGATATTAAAAGGCAAAGTCTGGAAATTCGGACTTAACATAGATACAGATGCAATAATACCAGCCCGTTATCTTAATACATCAGATCCGGCTGAACTGGCCAAACATGTTATGGAGGATGCAGATAAAGATTTCTCTTCAAAAGTAAAATCAGGTGACTTAATCGTAGCTGACGCAAACTTCGGCTGCGGGTCCTCAAGGGAACATGCACCAATAGCAATAAAAGCTGCCGGCATTCAGGGAGTCATTGCAAAGAGCTTTGCACGTATTTTCTACAGAAACTGCTTTAATATAGGCCTCCCTATTTTTGAATCACAGGAAGCTTCAGATAAGATCGCTGAGGGTGACGAAATTGAGGTTGATGCAGATAAGGGCATTATTAAAAACATATCTAAAGGTGAAGAGTATGTTGCAAAACCCATTCCTCCGTTTATGCAGGAGCTGATATCAGCAGGCGGTCTGGTAGAATGGACTAAAAACCGGATAAAGTCTTCTTAATTTTTCTAAATACACACCTGTAGAATAATCTAAAGCTCATTAAAAACTGTCAGGTAATGATAAGATATGCGCTTAATGGTCAGGACGGTCTGGTCGCTATTATTAAACGCAATTCAGACTGCTCCCCTGCAAAAACATCTTTAACTTCAATATCAAACCCCTGTTTCTCAAAAAGAACTTTTATTCCCGGGAGCATGCATGTCAGGTAGTACATGATAAAGGGCGGCCTCACCAGCAGATTCCGGAGATAGATTGCTGCATTAAACCCGTGGCTATACCAATAACTATTTGACAGGACAGAGGGCTGATATGAAGTAACAAAAACAAACCGTCCTCCGGGCTTCAGCACTTCATACACCTGCCTAATAAATTTTACCCTGTCTTTTTTTAAGATGTGCCCCAGTGAACTTAAGGTAATTGCCAAGTCAAACTCAGCCTTAAAGGGCATTTGAAACATGTCTCCCCGGATAAATTCCAGCGATACCCTGCCCTTTGCGCCTTCTTTTTTCGTACGTGCAATTTCCAGCATTCCACGGCTGAAATCGAGACCCGTTATTCGGTTACTGCATAAGGGCCGGAGCATCTGCATCCCTGCTCCAGTACCGCAGCCAATATCCAGCGCACATGCAAAGGGATTATATTTCTCCAATTCTTCATGAACAACATTTAAAACAGAATCAGGGGT
>PIVU01000053.1 GCA_003354025.1 Nitrospirota bacterium | reverse complement strand
AAAGAATATGTAGGGTCTGAGAAATGCCAAAGCTGCCACTTGAGGGAATTTGATTCATGGAAACATACGCTTCATTCCAAGTTTGTACAGGAAGCTAATGAAAATACGGTTATAGCCGATTTTGAGAGGAACAATACTCTGGTTATAAATGTGCCACGCAGTGCTCCAAGGCTTGCCGGCAGCAAGATTACTACAACAATGTTCAAGAGAGATGGGAAATTTTATGTGAATACTCTCGGCCCTGACTGGGAAATGAATGATTACGAAATTAGCCACGTTATAGGCATTAATAGACATCAAAATTATATAACAAAATTCCCCAATGGAGCGCTTCATGTCCTCCCGGTTGAATGGAGTGTCGAGGAAATTGTCTGGAAAGATCATAACGGAACGAAAAAGCATTATCCGGGGGACGGCAGCTACTGGAGTGATACAGGGAGTATCTGGCAGTACAAATGCGGCAGTTGTCATGCCACGGGTATGCAAATAAATTATGACGAGGCCGCGGATTCTTTTAACACGACCTGGGTTGACCTCGGTATTGGATGTGAGTCGTGTCACGGGCCGGGCAGTCAGCATATCAGGGCGGCAAGAGAATTGTTTGCAGGAGAGAAGGATACAATTGTCAACCCTGCAAAGCTTCCTCTTAAACTTCGTGCGGATGTTTGCGGGCAGTGTCATAACTGGGGTTCCAGCACAAAGGAAGTGTCTGTAAGGAAAGAAGGCTTTCCCAAGCGATATGCGTTCCCATATGGTTACGAGGTCGGGAAACCGTTGTACCTGTTTTTTATTGAGGGGCCTGAGGAGGAGGAGGGGGAGAAACACCATCAGCAATATAATGAGTGGAAGGAGAGCACACACTCAGAGGCGGGGATCATATGTTCAACCTGCCATGCTGTTCACCAGGAAGGGGCGCACAGGTCGCCGAACAAGGCCCAGACAAAGCTTCCCGCAGACAATCTGTGCAAGAGCTGTCACTCGTCAATACAAAGAAAGGCGGCGCACAGAATTCATACATTTGGAAGTTGTATTGCATGTCATATGCTGAAGACGGAAGGTTTTGAGCACAGACATACATTTAAATTTATCTCTCCGGAGGAGAGTCTAAGGGCCGGTGGAGTTGACAAGAAGTCCAATTCCTGCAGCGGCTGTCATCACCATAAGGACGATAAACTTGAAGGCCTTATTGAATTTCTTGATGCAATAAAAAGAGAGGATATGCCGTTACCTTACGGGGTTCACAAATATTGATATCATGATGCGGTAAAAGGAGCATGTTATGAAGAAGGTGATATTACTTGTTATTGCTTTAGCCATTGTACTCGTATCTTCAACGAATTTATATAGTCTCGAGAAGGCGGAATCTGCGGAAACACCCAAGGATTATACCAAGCCAAAGGCACAGTTTTTTTGCGGGTTTTGCCATATATTGACTTATCCGCGGGTAATAGAAAAAGCATACAAAACATGGAAGCCGGGTAAGCACTCCGCTAAAGACATTGGATGCAAAAGGTGCCACTATCCACCCGAGACACTGGACTACAAACTCCCCGAGCACAAAAAAATTCCAAAGGATAAAAGAGAGGCCTCACGGAATATGACGGAAGAGGAATTTATGCGGACTGAGCTTGAAGTCCTATCGAGGCTTATAACCGTCATGAATATGGGAGAGATGGTTGTAAGGACACGTCCCAGGATTGACGACCGCAGTTGTACCGCTTCCGAATGCCATCCTACGACAGGTGAGGGCAAAGAGGGAGAGTACTGGACTAAAAAGATTGAGTTTGCCGAATTCGAAAGAAAAGACAAATCAAAAGCCGTTATCCCCTATGTTCACAAAACACATTTTGACAGTGAGAAGTATGTAGAAGGCCAGGAGATGCACTGCACATCATGTCATCAGCATGAGACGGCGCAGAAACATTTTGAGGTTTCAATAGACAAGTGCTTTCTGTGCCACTTTAAAAACGTTGAACTCAATGCAGGGCGGTCAAAGTGTTCCCTCTGTCATGAGATCCCGACCAAGCCCCTGCAGACACAAAAGACGGAAGACAGTGACAATCCGGATGAAAAGCCCATTACACACAAACTGCTTGAAGAGAAGAAGGTTGCCTGCAAGAGCTGCCACCTCCAGCTAAAAAGGGGTAATGGAGAAGTGAGAGAGAAAAACTGTCTTGACTGTCATGAAAATGAAGAGACTGTTATGAAAGAAGTATTTAATAAAAAGCTTATGCATGAAAAGCATGTAGCAGCTCAGAACGCTCACTGCTTTAACTGCCATGATCCCGTCGAGCACAAGGAAGCTGATTATATAGACGCAGCAATAGGACAGTGTAAAACCTGCCACCCTGATCATCACAGGTATCAGAAGATGCTTTTGACGGGAACGGGTGGAACTGGAGTTCCAGCAACTCCTTCTCTTATGTTTTTTGCAAAAACTAATTGCCTGGGATGTCATAACAGGGAAGGAATTGCAGACGGAGAGCCGGTTGCACATGGTTCAGGCAAGGCATGTGTTGCATGCCATAAGGAGAAGCATGAAAAGATGGCAGCTGATTGGAAGGATTCGACTAATGATGAATTGAAAAGTGCCAAAGAGATTGAAAAGGAGGCAATAGATGCTATTGAAAACGCTAAAGGTAAGACGCCCGAAAAGAAACTGAAAGAAGCGATGGCAATGTTGAAAGAAGGACAGGAGAACTTAAATATAGTTGAGTTTGGAGGAGGGGTCCATAACCAGAAATACTCAGTCAAGCTGCTTGATCAGGCTATGAACAGCTTTGAGGATGCTATAGATTTACTCAATGAGGAGTAGACGAAAAAAAATGGAGGGATGCCTATGAATGATGCAGGGAAGAGATGTAAAGGAAAAATAACAATAAAAGGAGGTAATCATGGGAAAGACAGATACATTATCCCGTCGTGATTTGCTCAAGACAGGAGGGGCAGTAGCTGCCGGAGTGGCCGCAGCCGGTCTCGTGCCTTCAGTAACAGAGGCGGCAGCGAAAGATGCCCGCTATGCAATGGTCATTGACCTTCGCAGATGTATAGGCTGCAGGGGATGTACGGTTGCATGTAAATCAGAATATGGGGTTGCGCTGGGCAGGTGGAGCGCGGTCATTAAAAACGTGGAATTTGGTAAATTTCCGGATACTCAAAAGCACTTTCTCCCGCGCCTGTGCAACCACTGCGCAGGAGATGCCGGAAAAGATGGACCGCCATGCGTTGAGAAATGTCCGGAAAACAGCCGCGGAAAAAGGATGAAACTGGGGAAGACCCGTTACAGGACAGGGGCTACTTATAAACGCCCTGATGGAATGATCCTGATGGATATGCAGTATTGCATCGGCTGTTACAAATGTATTGAAGCATGTCCGTACGGAGCGCGTTCTATTGATCCATTTGTAAAACTGGACAGGAGCGACAAGGAAAATGACCTCGGGGTAGGCAAATGCACATTCTGCCAGCACCGCGTAGACAAGGGTATTGCCCCTTCATGTGTAAATACATGTCAGGGTGGTGCAAGGATATTCGGAGACTTAAGCGACCCCGGCAGTGAGGTTTCAAAACTTGTCAAGGAATTTAATCTGGAGAAAAACAGGAATAAAGCAACACTCCTGCCGGATGAGAAGACAATGCCTCACGTATTTTACATTGACCCTAGCAGGATTCTGGCGAGATACAAGATTGACAAAAAGACAAAGGAGAAAGAGTTCAGTGATCATTTTGAATAGGGTTAATAAATTACAAATCACGATGTCTTTAGGGAGGAGGTTAATAATATGTCAAGTTTAAGTCGACGAAACTTTATGAAACTTGGTATGGCAGGCAGCGCCCTGCTGGCTTCAGGAGAAGGACTTAAAAGCTCTGCTTTGGCCGGTACCATGAAGTTACAGATGGGGGGTAAGGATTTTTCTCCTAAAACCGGATCAGAGAGGAAGGCCATTCCAACAGCCTGCTGGTCATGTGTAACGAGATGTGCGGCAATGGGTTTTGTGGAGGATGGAAGGCTGGTCAAAATGGAATCAAATCCCGCATCCATTAGAACAGAAGGTAAGATGTGCTCCAAGGGGCAGTCGGGACTTCAGGACGTGTACTTCCCGGACAGAATCCTTTATCCAATGAAACGTGTTGGTGAACGCGGTGAAGGGAAATGGAAGAGGATTTCATGGGACAATGCACTGGCAGAACTTGGTGCGCGGATGAAAAAACTGAGGGATGACGGGCACCCTGAAAAATTCATGTTCCATTACGGAAGGATGAAGGCAAGTTCAAGTAAGCTCATTAAGAGTCTGTTTCTAAAAGGTTATGGGACCAAAACCATTGGAGGCCACACCTCTATCTGCGAGGGTGGTAAATGGACAGCCCATGAACTGACCTGGGGCGGCCACTATGACAACTGGGATTTTGACAAGACCGATTTCGTCCTCAACTTTGGTAGCAACGTCCTGGAATGCCATACAAACCACATTCCCGTATCACACAGACTGATCAGGGCAAAGGTCGAACGTGGAGTGAGAATAGTGACCTTTGATGTAAGGTTATCAAACACTGCCGCCAAGTCAGATGAATGGCAACCGATCAAACCCGGTACAGACTGTGCAGTAATCCTCGCAATGTGCAATGTGGTCCTTAACAAGGGCCTGTACAAGGGAAAAGGCGAGGCATTTATGAAATTTGTCAGAGCAACGGATAATCATGATGCCTCGGTGGCTGACAAGATAGCTAACCTCAAGAAGCACTGTGCCAAGTATACCCCCGCATGGGCATCTAAGATAAGCGGAGTGTCTGCCTCGAAGATCGAGTCCCTTGCAGTTGAGTATGCCACGGCAAAGTCTGCTGTTTTGGTGAGCTACAGAGGAACTGCTGCCCATTACAACGGCAATGAAGCTGAAAGGGCATGCCAGATGCTAGCCTCTCTTACAGGGAATATTGATAATCCGGGCGGAAGATGCAAGGCAGTCGGAGCTGGATGGGAGTACCCGCATCTTCCAAAATCATCCAAGGCACCTGTAACCAAGGGATTGAAGGTCACTGCGGGTCATCCCGATAAGGGCCATCCACAGCATTCCGCCTTCCCGTCTCATGGCATGTGTCAGTCTGTACTGAAGATGATCAAGTCAGGTCATGCCGGCAGACCTGAAATCTACATGTGGTACTGTTACAATCCTGTTTATGTCAACGGTGAAAATGATGAAAACAGGGAGATCATGAAGACCATCCCCTATCTGGTCACCTCGAACATTGTGTACGATGAATCAAGCAAGCTCGCTGATTTGATATTGCCTGATGCAACGTACCTTGAGAGATATGACTGGGAAGACATGGTCGATCCAAACCAGATCGGCGAGCATTACATCCGTCAGGCCCTGGTCAAACCCCTTGGTGAATCAGAGGACTTTGGGGATACCTGCATTAAACTTGCGGAACAGATGGGCTTCCCATTAGGAGTCAAGTCCAAAAAGGAATTTGTTCAAAAGTCATGTGATATGACTCCAGGCGTGAAAGAAGCCGGTGGTTTTGCCTATATGCAGAAGCACGGTGTCTGGCATCCTGCGGACAAAAAACCTTACTACTACAGGTATAAGAACGTGATCCCGGCCAGCGCTACCAGTAAAGACGGTGTGATCTATGACGATTCAGTCGGTGTTTACTGGAACTGGAAAAAGACAAAGGCAAAGAGTGAGGCTGAGGCAAAGAAAACAGGATATACCCATACAAAGAATGCGGCCAAGGGATATGTAGGCCAGAAGATAGGTAACACGGTATATGAAGTTTTCAAACCTGACAAGATTCCCAAAACAGGATATCTTGAACTCTACTCCGCGCTCATGAAGGAAAAGGGTTTTAATCCTCTGCCAACCTGGATGGAAGCTCCTGAACACAAGGCAATGGGGTCTGATGATCTGATTCTGACAACCTACAAAGTGGCTGTTCATATCCATTCAAGGAGTTCTCACCGTAAGTGGGCTTCCGAGCTTTATCACGACAATCCCGGATGGATTAATACCAAAACTGCGGCTGCACGCGGTATCAGCGACGGAGACAGGATCAAAGTTAAATCACGTATTAGTGAGATTGAGACCACAGCACGGGTTACTGAAAAGATCGTTCCCGGTGTAATAGCGATCTCTTATCACGTAGGGCGTGAGGAAAGCGGAAGATATGGTTCAGGCAAGAAGTCGCCTTTGGGACATGACAATGATCCGGATCTCAAGAACATGTGGTGGAAGACACATGGTCAGCATCCCAACTTTATCATTCCGAACACTCCTGACCCTGTAAACGGTCAGCAGGCCTGGATGGATACCGTTGTTAAGGTAACAAAGGCATAGTGAAGCATTAAAATCTGTGACAATTTCCCCTCCTTCAGGGAGGGGAAATTGTTCTATGCCTGTTTTAAAAGTGAGGCCTGATTATGTTGCACTTTTTGTTCAACGTGGGTTCTTACGCAGAGGTAATGTTAATACAAATGAGATATTTGGCTATATATTAATTTTAAGGGGTATACATGAATAAAAGTCAAAAGCAGAATACAATGATTGAAACAGCCGGACAGAGAAGTGACATTTACGGTTTTCTCTCTCTTATTTTTCGTACTGAAGTAACGGAAACATTGTTGAGAGATATCAAGGAGCGGTCCTTGCTTTCCACGTTATCCGACCTGGGGGTGAACTTTGATGAAGATTTCCTGAGTAAGCCTGAAGACGCTTTAATTGAAGATCTTGCAGTTGAGTATGCCAGGTTGTTTTTGGGTCCTGACAAGCACATCTCACCCCATGAGTCTGTGCATCATGAAAGAGATGGCGGTGATTGGGGTGTATTGTGGGGCAAATCAACTGTTGAGGTTAAACAGTTCATTGAAACAGCTGGGCTTAAGTATAAAGAGAAATATTCTGGAATGCCTGATCATATCAGCGTGGAGCTGGAGTTTATGCAGGAAGCTGCCAGGTATGAATCAAAAGCCTGGAAAGAGAAGAAAAACGAGGAGGCTGTTTACTGCCTCAAGATGGAGAAGAAGTTCATTGAAGAACATCTTTTGAAATGGGTCCCGGTTTTTTGTGATAAAGTTATTTCAGATGCTGAATTGCCTTTTTACCGTGAAATGGCTGAACTCACTAAAAGCTTTATGGAGTTTGAGAAAAAGGAAATCAATAAGTGCATATCTGAAGGTAAAAAAGTAAAAGTCACTACTTGCTGATTATTGATTAAGGAAGGGATTTAGGGATTAACAGAGGGTGAACATGCAGAAGCTTCTTTTTTGCTGTACCGCTATCCTGATTCTATGCTCTGTGCAGGCCTCCGGCGCCCAATACCCTTTACCGGAAATGGATCCGAAAGGGTATCCTGCCCCTGACAGTGGGTGCATTGCCTCCGGATGTCATGCCGGCATAGAGCCGATCCGGTCTCATGAGTCGGGCATGGCTCAGCAGCTTTATATGAAAGGCAAGGGCCAGGGAGATCCCAACGGCTGTGTTGTTTGTCACGGCGGAAACCCGAAAGAGGAAAAGGATACCGAAGCAGCGCATAAAGGGGCACCGGAAGGCAGCAGCCTCACGACATTCAACCGCCATTCCGCTTCAATGTGGATCAATGATAAAACCTGCGGCCTATGCCACGAAAAATGGGTGTATGCCGCTCAACGGTCTATAATGCAGACGGAGGCCGGCAAAATCCAGGGTGCTCTCTGGGGTTGGGGGGCGGCGGGAACAGGGTACGAGACAATATATGGCAATTATGATATCGATGACCCTGATGGTCCTGTTCCTGTATTCGGCACAGAAGAATATAAAAATTATACTCAGGAACTAATGCAAAAATTCCCGGGTAATTTTCCCGCAAAACTTAAGATGCTGCCGGAAGTAAACCTGGAGACCCTCAAGGACCATCCCGAACAGGCAGTCTATACATATCTTCGCTCGGAATGCCAGCGCTGTCACCTTGGAGTACGCGGCAGGGACAAGCGGGGGGACATGAGGGGAATGGGATGTGCCGCCTGCCATATCCTCTACAGTAATGAGGGCTTCTATGAAGGCACTGACCCGAGTATTCCCAAAGATAAAAAAGGTCATCTGCTCGTTCATTCTATCCAGTCTTCGCGGAAGGCAAAAGTTGTGGCTAACGGTAAAGTATATTCAGGAATACCGCAGGAAACCTGTGCAACCTGCCACAACAGGGGTAAAAGGATCGGCGTTTCATACCAGGGTCTTATGGAATTCCCCTATGGGACGCCATATACTGAAACCGGCGGCAAGATGCCTAAACTTCATACAAAGTACTATATGTTCATTAAAGATGATGCGCACCATGAGTTAGAGAGCAGAGAGGGAAATCCTGAAGGAGGCTTGTTCTGTCAGGACTGCCACTCTACAACTTCAGTTCACGGCAACGGCAATATTACCGGTACTACTCTTGCCAATATTGAAATAGAATGTACGGACTGTCATGGAACCGCAACAAAATATCCATGGGAACTGCCCCTGGGCTGGGGTGATGAATTCGGCGCTGAATTAAATATGGAAAAGCCCCGCGGCTTAGCAAAAGAGCAACTTGAAACTCACCAATTATTTAACACATGGTATCCGCCTAAAGACGGCTATTTACTGACGGCCAGAGGGAATCCTTTTGGAAACGTAGTCCGGGAAGGGGACAAGGTGATTGTGCATTCTGCAAGCGGCCTGGACTTCGAAGTTCCTACACTTAATTCACTGCGCATCAATAATAAATGGCAGAATCCTGGTGCGGCCATTGCGTCAATGGTTAAAATCGAAAAACATATAGAAAAGCTTGAATGTTATGCCTGTCATTCTGCATGGGCCCCCCAGTGTTACGGATGCCACGTTAAAATAGACTATTCCGATAACAAGACTTCCACTGACTGGGTCGCCTCAGGAAACAGGCAATTCCCCGATGGACAGACTGCTGAATCAAAAAGAGATGGGAGTACTATAAAGGGACCGGGCAAGGCATCGGAAGCCCGCGGTTATCTTCGCTGGGAAAATCCGGTTCTTGGCATTAACGGAGAAGGACGTGTAACTCCGCTTATTCCCGGCTGTCAGCAAATCACCACTGTTATCAGCCCTGACGGAGAAACACTTGTGCAGAATAAGATCTGGAGGACTCCGGCGAATCTGGAAGGCGGCGGAACTGAGGGACAAAGGGGTATAGATATGTCTCCCGCTCAGCCGCATACCGTATCAAGAGAGGCCCGGACCTGTGCCTCCTGCCATGCCAGCAGCAAGGCGCTTGGCTATGGTACACATGATGGGCGCTATATGAAGTCATACACTAAAGGTGTATACGTAGATGTAGCTACTGCAACCGGAGAAATTATAAGCAAGAATGCACAGCTGCAGATTCCTGCAATTCCGGAACTGCCTATGGACCTTGATCAGATAGTCACCCGTGACAATAAGCAACTTCAAACCGTAGGGAGCCACTGGCCTCTGTCCAGTCCTCTTACTAAAGAAATGCGTGACCGAATGGAGAAAGTAGGTGTCTGCATAACATGCCACAAGGATTTTACTCCGGGATTTTTCACCGGGGTACATATGAAGAGTTTTCATCTCGACATTATGAAAGACATTATGAAGCCGGGAGGATTCTTTCATCAGATTTTTGATTTCCGGGAGGAACCGGCAAGCAAATCCATCAATAAAGACCTGAATGAGTAAAGCAATATTTCAGGTAGAAAGAAGAACCTCATGGTTTTGATTATAGTTCTTCTATTATTTCTATCAGTTGTGCCTGCCTATTCCATAGGTATTTTACCGGGTGAGATAGCACCCGGATTTTCCCTGAATACTGTTGATGGAAAGATTGTTTCGCTAAGCGATTACAAGGACAAAATAGTTATTCTTCTCTACTGGAGAGCGGGCCAGGAGCGCTCTCTTCTGGCATTAACAGACGTGAATGAAATATTTGAGAGTTTAAAAGATAAAGATGTGCAGGTCCTGGGATTAACCGCACAGACTGATAATCCGGAGAGTATTAGAAAAATACTCAGGGACAATAAAATAAATTATCCTGTTCTTTTAGATTCAGACAGAAGTGTATATGGCGATTACGGTATTTTTGTTTATCCAACAACAATTATTATCAACAGGAGCGGCCAGCTTGCTTATGCTATTCCGAGTCATGCATTGACATACAGGACGGGACTTGAGGCACGCCTCCGATATATTCTCGGAGAAATCGATGAAAAGGAAATGCATGAGATGTTTTCTCCTCATAAAAGACAAATAGATAAGATGCTACTTGCGGCACATAGAAAGTATAATCTTGCAATGAGGTTTGCCGAGACGGGTTTTATTGATCAGGCAATAAAGGCTGTATCGGAGTCAATAGAAGCCAGTCCGGATAATGCTAAAACTCATATCCTTTCCGGTTTTCTGTTCCTCAAAAGAAAAAAGACAGACAAAGCTATCGAAGATTTCAATCAGGCAATAAAACTGGACCCACATTCACATGATGCAAAGACAGGGCTTGGCGCAGCGCTGATACTTAAGGGTGATATTGACGGCGCTATCAAAATACTTACATCTGCTGCCGTGGCAAACCCCTATTCGCAGATGACCTACTATGATCTGGGCATTGCATATGAGATGAAGGGTGATTTGGCTCAAGCAGTAAAGATGTATAGAAAGGCTCTGGAGGGAATAATCAATAAGGCTGTCCTTCCATCTGCTGTGTCCAGGTGTGCAAAAGAAGAAGGGGATACTCCAATTAATAAGTAGGGGCGAGGTCCTCTCGCCCTAATCGAATGCGCATCAACCATTCACAAAGGGTGGGGGTACCCCGCCCCTACAGTTTATAATACGCACCATTAGCGCAGGCCTTGCACAGAAGCCGGCCTTCTATTTCGATGTCCCTATTATCCTGGACATATTCATTGCACTCTTCGCACCTGATTCTCCTCTTTGGTCTTCCGGGCATGTCTTCCTCAGGTACTACAACATCAACGTTTGTCCATTCGAATAGTTCTTCGTCGGGCATGACTTTGTATGCTTCAAGCTGGCATTTATATTTATCTTCAATATCAGGGAAGTAGTTTTTGGCTTTGTCCTTTGATTCCTCTTTAGCCACGATCCTGACGGCCCTGTTTTTTTCAAGATTGACATATGTGGCGGCCATTTTCCCAAAATCGAGAAACTTCAGTGACCGTTTACCAAGACTGCATCCGGTAACGGACTGGATCGCATCGGTGGCGCATCGGTCGATTTCTACATAGGCTATTAATTTCTTCCGGTCTTTGCCTTTTGGGTCATGTATGTCTATAAGGTTAAGACCTAGCATGCTCATCCTTACACCTAGTACCTGGCCGGGGCAGAGATGTCCGTGGGTTTTTACGGATATATCGAGTAATTTTTCAAAATCAGACTTATCGGGCATCAGGAAACTCCAGTTTGTTTAAATATGAACAAATTATATATTTAGTAAATAGTAGCAATTTAATTTTAATAATGGCAACTTAATTATATCTCCTCTAACCTGAAATAGGGTAGGCTGAGGTATTTGACGATTATCAATTGTCTAATATGTTTACCTGGTATGAAAGCTTGTGAAATGCCAGTATGAAATTACATAAATTTATATAAACATTAATTAGATTAATCTGATATACTTAATTTTACACGTTATTTTGTGAGGGGAATAATGTTAAGCTCGATAATTCATTACCAGTACTACCTGTTATCTTTCTTCCCATTACAATAAATCGGCTGTCTGCTCATTAAAGAGAAATTGTGTTTGCTATTCAGCAAATAGCATTTTAAATCTTAATATTTAAAGAATTCTCAGGAGCACATTTGGATAGAATCAGGATTCTATTTCTGGCCTTTCTTATCCTTTTCCTTACGATGGGCGAACTATGCTCGCAGGAACTGGAAGTCTCCTTTGCCATATCACCGAAAGCATCCCCTGTTTCCAATATCTCGATTTACAGTGATCTTATTAGCTATCTCTCCAAAAAGATCGGTTACAAGGTCGGCATTAAACAGCGGAAAAAGTATTCTGAAATCAATTCCCTTCTGGAGACCGGTGAGGTGCAGTTCGCGTTATCATCTACGGGTGCATTTCTTAGTGGAAAAAATGAGTTCGGCCTTGAGGCGCTGGCAGTACCTGTAATGTATGGAGCTACAAACTATCATTCCTATATTATAGTTAATAAGGATAGTGATATAAGAGACATCCATCAGTTAAAGGGCAGGGTCTTTGCCTTCACTGACCCGCTCTCACTGTCGGGCAGGCTGTATCCTCTGCATCTCCTTCACACATTGGGAATAAAACCAAACAAATTTTTTAAAAAAACCTTTTTTACATCAGGTCATGAGAAATCAATAGAAGCAGTAGCCAGCGGCCTTGCAGACGGCGCAGCAGTCGGTAGTCTTATCTATGAAGATTTAAAAAGATGGGACGCTCCTAACATTGACCGCGTAAAAATAATAAAAATATCTCCACCCTTTGGCATATCACCTATCGTAGCATCTCCTCTTGCTGATGAAACCGCTAAACAGAGGATATTAAGGGCGCTTATCAAGATGGACTCGGACCCGGAAGGTAAAAAAATTCTCAATAGAATTAAAATTGATAAATTTGTTATCCCTGACTCAGCTGCATACAGCACTGCGCAGCGGCTGAGGCAGACCGGATTTTTGCGATGAGCATAAAAATGAATTTTAACTCTATAAGTTTTCGTATCTCCTTTTTTATAGCAGTCCTTATAGCTGTAACAACTATTATTGTAGGTTTCCTGATATTGCAGGATGAGAAAAAAACTCTTGAGGTTGAACTCAAAAAAAAGGGGAGTTATTTTGCTCATTTATTGAGCCATGAAGTTATAGAACCATTTCTCTATGAAGAACAGTATGAAATATTTTCTTTCCTCAAGTCATTCATGATAGACGAGGAGAGTCTTGTTGTATACGCGGAAATATATGACAAAGCCAGAAAACTGGTAGTAAGGACCTATAAAAATGAAAAATGGCGAAAAATGGAATTACAGCCACTTAACTTTGATGATGTAATGAGCGACATAAATATCCAGGATGATAATAATTTGCAGGTTTACCATATAAGCAGGACTATCGATGTAGAACCTCTCGGGCAGATAGGATTTCTTAGGCTTGGCATTACAAAGAAATTCCTTTTAGCGACAATCCGCGGATCAAAACTGAAGCTCTATCTACTCTCTGCAGGCGTAACACTGCTGGGAGTTATACTGGGACTCTGGACTGCCGGAAAAATATTAAATCCTATTCTTGAACTTAATAAAGGTGTAAAGAGGGTTGGAGAGGGGGAAATCGGTGTTGAGATACCTGTAGTCGGTCAGGGCGAAGTTAAAGAACTTGCCCTGTCTTTCAACAAGATGTCCAGAAAACTAAAGACCCTTATCAATGATATAAAGGCCGCGCAGGAAAATCTTGTCAGGACAGAGAAGCTCTATGCTGTCGGTGAATTTTCAGCGGGAGTTGCCCATGAGATAAAGAATCCGCTCACTTCCATTAAATTGCTAATGCAGACGCTGGCCCATAAAAAACAGGCAGTATCCAGCCAGGACTTTGCAATTTTTGAGGGCGAGATAAACAGAATAGACCGTATTGTAAAAGAGTTTCTTGCATTTGCGCGACCCAAGAAACTTGAAAAGAAAAGTGTAAATATTAATGATGCACTTGATGAAGTTATTACGATCACCAAGCCAAAGATGAAACAGTCCAGAATAGAGTTTGTGCAGGAATTTACATCCGACCTGCCGCTGATCAATGGAAACAGGGACGGTCTCAAACAGGTGTTTCTCAATCTTGTCCTCAATTCTATACAGGCAATGGATGATGGCGATACATTAACCATAACGACATCATTGAATGATGGAAACGTGCTGGTTGAGATTAAAGATACAGGATTCGGGATTCCGGCTAAGAATTTAAAAAGCATTTTTGATCCATTCTTCACAACAAAGGATGAAGGTACTGGCATGGGACTTGCAATAGCTTACTCAATAGTTAGCGATCACTCCGGTACATTAAATATATGGTCGAAGACAGCAATCGGTACTAACGTAAAGGTAGTATTGCCTGTTGAAGGAAAGGGTCAAAGGGACGAGGGCATAGTATGAATATAATTAAGCCTTTATATTGTGTCTGCTTAAACTTTGTATTTTTAAAGAAATGAATACACTCTTAATAATAGACGATGAACAATCTGTGAGATATTCCTTTAAAAGGATGTTTGAAGATGAGTTCCGGGTCCTTACTGCTGAGGACAGTATCTCGGCTTTAACGGTTCTCGAGACCAGTTTTATTGGTATAGACATTATATTCCTTGATGTGAAAATGCCCGGGATGAGCGGCCTGGAACTGCTGAAAAAAATCAAGGAAATGTCCTGTAATATTCCGGTAATAATGATGACTGCCTTTGGTGATTCCGATACTGCAATAGAAGCGATGAAAGAAGGGGCCATTGACTATCTTACAAAACCATTAGACGGGAACCAGTTGAGAGAAGTTGTTGATAAGGCGCTTACTACATCCAATCTCCGGAAAGAGTCTTCCTGTTATACCATGATGGAAGCCTGCCCGGATAAGGAAGAGACGTTAGTGGGCAAGAGTCAGGCGATCCTTGATGTGTGCAAAATGATTGGGCAGGTGGCAGTCACAGACCTGCCGGTGGTTATTGCAGGAGAAAGCGGTGTTGGAAAGGAGCTTGTGGCGCGGGCAATATTTAACCATAGTAAAAGGAAGGACAATGTTTTTATTGCTGTGAATTGCGCAGCACTCCCTGAGGGTGTGGTCGAAAGTGAATTATTCGGGTGCGAAAAAGGTGCCTTTACAGGCGCTGATAAAAAGAGGATAGGACGGTTTGAGCAGTGCAATAACGGGACCATTTTCCTTGATGAAATTGGTGATATGCCTCTTGCGACTCAGGCAAAACTTCTGAGGGTCCTTCAGGATGGAGGATTTGAAAGGATAGGGAGTAATGAGACTATCAAAACCGATGTTAGGATAATTTGTGCAAGCAACAAAAACCTTCACGAAGAAGTTAGTAAAGATAAGTTCAGGGAAGACCTGTATCACAGGCTCAATGTCTTTTCCCTTTACATCCCTCCTCTAAGAGACAGGAAAGAAGATGTTCAGGTACTGTCGGAGTACTTTCTTAAAAAGGCAATAAAGGAGACTGGAAAACCGATAAAGGGTTTCTCACAAGATGCAATGAACATGCTGATTTCGAACAAATGGACCGGTAATGTCAGGGAGCTTGAAAACGTTATCAGGAGGGCCTCTGTTATTGCCGGTGGAGAGATTATCGGAAGCAGTGACCTGTTCCTGAATACAGAGCCCTGCGCCAAGGAGTTCGAGGAGCTTAATGAAATAATAGAGAATATTTTTGAAAGGAGTGTTGTTTCTAAAAAAGGGACTGACCATTATTATCATACGTTCCTGTCAAATGTCGAAAAATGCCTCATTGAAAAGGCGCTTGCGCTAACAAAAGGGAACCAGGTAAAGGCATCATCCATGCTTGGGATTACAAGAGTAACACTGAGAAAAAAAATGCAGGAATATAAGATCAATTCTGCATAGAAGATATACATCCCTGAACATTCCATATACACTTCCAACGTTAAATTCAATATCCACTCACCGGAAATAATCTGAAAACACTTGCTGTAAATAGTCTTTAAGGGCCTTATGTTAGAGGAATAATAAAACTCTGCACTATCAAAATCCGTTGCCATATTCATAAGTCAAATTTATAACAAAATAAATGGTACGCTCTTTGCAACGTAAGTGTTAGAAGGCGGTAAGAACTATGAAAAGAATTTTAATAGTAGATGATGAAAAATTAATACTCTCTCAGATGTCGGAGGCACTATATATATGCTGCGATTTCAAGGGAGAAATAAGAACCGTTGAAAATGGAAATGATGCTATAAACGAAGTCAGCCGATGCTTTTATAACATCTGCTTCCTTGACCTTAATCTTCCTGATATTGACGGCCTTGAAGTCATGAAGAAAATTAAATTGACTACTCCTGAAACCAACATTGTAATCATGACCGGAGCGTTTATCAATGATGAAATTAAGAAGGAAATTGATGAAGGTGCATCATTGTTTACTGACAAGCCTCTGGATTTCTGTAAAATCGAGTCATTTATGAAGCAGGTACTGGAGGAAGGATTCTGTTAGTAAAAAAGAAAAAGTGTAATGGCGGGCATGAAATAATTATGGGAAATAAATTCACTAAAATCGGATTAAGGCAATGTAAATTGTTTTTGCTATTAATTATGTGTGTGTCTATATTTACTGTACTATCACCGGATGTTTACGCACAAAGCGTTTCTGCGAATCACTATTTTTATGTCGGGAAAGAGAAAAGCAAAAGCATGGACTATTCACAGGCGATTGATGCCTTTGAACAGGCCATTGAAATTTACCCGGATTTTGCAGAGGCATATCTCAGGCTTGGTAATGTGTATTATATTATTCACAGATATACTGATGCGGCTGAAGCGTATAAAATGGCCATAAAGAAAGATCCAAAAATGCTGAATGCCTGTATAAGTCTTGGCGTTGTATCTGCAATGCTCAGTGAATATGATGATGCAATTAAGGCCTTTGATCATGCCGTAAAACTCGATCCTAATAATGCAGAGATATACTATAACTATGGCAATGTATATAGTGAGCAGCAGCAATATAAACTTGCTGTTAACGCCTATAAGAAGACCCTGAAGATTGAGCCGAAGTTTGCAGAAGCCCGTTACAACCTCGGCATTGCCCTGGTCAAATTGGGTCAAATGAAGTCAGCGATAAAGGAGTATAAGATCCTCAAGAAAATTAACAAGTACCTCGCAAAAGATCTCGCAAAGCTGTTGATAGCGGATGAAGAGGAATAGATTTTGTAATTGAGCAATCTAAAAGATAACCTCCCGCAACCCCATAGGTGTTAAGTTAAGCCATCATCTCCCTTATATTTTATTGCCTGCCCATGCCCATTATGGCAATTCGTGAATTGCCCCTACAAATAAACCGCACATATGCCGCGCTACCCTGCCTGTAGGGGTAATTCACGAATTACCCTTTGATTACCTCAAGGGGTAATGGTAAATCTTTTTTTAAAATATCCTTGCAAACCCTACCGTAATACATTCTATACAGATTTAGTTAAAAATCCCTGTATAGTATCTATCCAGCCTGCATACTCACTATACATTTTTCTAATTACCCTAGGTTATTTCCTCCATGAAACTCAAGTTGGTCTTGTACCTGATTGAGCTATGGAAGGAGTATCTATAATTTTATCTACTTTAATAATTACAGTGTTGCAGAAACACTGAACTTTATAGGAATTAGTGAGAACAATTGCAAAGCATAACCGGTAAATTCTCTTTTTTGATAAATTGGCACACTACTTGCAATATCGAAAAATACAGTCTTTAATTTCTTTTACTTTTTACAAATAACAACAAAAAAGGGAGGGACACAAAATGCCCGGTATAGATTTAGGTTTACTCGTAGCAGGAATTCTTGTGATTTATTTTATTTCGACTGCAGTCTTTATACTTCGTGAATATGAGCGGGGCGTAATATTCAGGTTGGGCCGTTTAATACCTGTAAAGGGACCCGGTCTTTGTATAATCATCCCCCTTGTTGACAGGCTCGTCAAGGTAAGTTTGCGAACTGTCACCATGGATGTTCCTGTTCAGGACGTTATCACAAAAGACAATGTCACAGTGAAAGTTAATGCGGTTTTATATTACAGGCCAGTTGATCCGAACAAGGCGATAACGGAAGTTGAGGATTTTAGTTATGCGACATCACAGATAGCCCAGACAACCCTGAGAAGTGTTTGCGGTCAGAGTCAGCTTGATGAAATCCTTGCCAAAAGAGACGAGTTGAATTCGAGACTCCAGCACATTATTGATGAACAGACAGAGCCCTGGGGCATTAAGGTTGCAGCGGTTGAAGTTAAGAATGTTGATCTGCCGGTAGAAATGCAGAGGGCGATTGCCAGACAGGCTGAGGCAGAGAGAGAAAGAAGGGCGAAAGTCATTCACGCAGAAGGTGAATATCAGGCATCTGAAAAGCTTGCAGCTGCAGCGGAAGTGCTTGGAAAACAGCCGGCATCAATTCAGTTAAGGTTTCTCCAGACCCTTACGGAAATTGGGACTGAGAAAAATACGACAACAATATTCCCTATACCGATCGACCTGTTAACACCGTTTTTGAAAGGCAATGGCACGAATAAGGAATAGTCATAATTCGTGGATTAAATATTATTGGTCAGAATTTTATAACTAATTAAACACGGGATAAAGATAAATGAAGAAAATGAACAGGAGAGAGTTTGTTAAGCTCGCCTCTGTAGCCGGGACAGGGACCTTAATGCCGGACCCATTGAAAGTGATGGGTGACGCGATCGGCCAGATATTCGGGACCGGGAAGACCAGCAATATTGAGTATGTGCCGAAGCCCGTCACCGGTGCAAAATTCGGGATGGTAATAGACCTTGGGAAGTGCATTGGCTGCAGGCGCTGCATGTATGCCTGCAAGCTGGAAAACAGTGTTCCTGACACAATTAATCCTCCCTATATAATGGTGTTTGAAACCGAATCCGCCACAGGCTCAATCGGCCATTACGCTGCCCCTGAAATGATGGGTGAGGGAGCAACCATGTTTTATACAAAACTCCGTAAAGACAAGTGGTATATGCCTACACAATGCAATCACTGTGATGATGCGCCCTGTGTTCAGGTTTGTCCGACCGGAGCGTCATACAAAGACCCGGACGGTCTTGTAATAATTGATTATGAAAAATGCATTGGATGCAGGTACTG
>PIVU01000238.1 GCA_003354025.1 Nitrospirota bacterium | reverse complement strand
CCCGTTACCCAGCCTATGTCAGCAGTACAGAACCAGATATCATCTTCATGGTAATCAAATATATATTTGAAAGTTAGGTTCGTATAAACCATATAACCGCCGGTCGTGTGGAGCACTCCCTTGGGCTTACCTGTTGAGCCTGATGTGTAGAGTATGAAGAGGGGGTCTTCCGCGTCCATCTCCTCGGGCTTGCAGTAGTCTTCAATATCTGCTGCAGCCATCTCCTCATGCCACCAGATGTCCCTGCCTTCCTTCATATCTATATCGCCAACATGTTTGACAACAATCATTTTCTCAACAGTAGGGCAATCTTTAAGTGCCTCATCCGCATTGGCCTTAAGAGGAACACTTTTGCCGCCCCTGACACTTTTGTCAGAGGTAATGACCAGCTTTGCCTCACAGTCATTGATCCTGTCTTTTAACGCCTGTGCACTGAATCCGCCAAATGTAATACTGTGGATAGCCCCCACCCTTGCGCATGCAAGCATGGCAATGGCAAGTTCCGGTATCATAGGCATATATATTCCTACCCTGTCTCCCTTGCCCACACCATTTTTCTTAAGGACATTTGCAAACCTGTTTACCTGAAGGTGAAGCTGCTCATATGTATAGGTCCTATTTGAACCATCATCAGCTTCCCAGAGGATCGCTGTCTTGTCTTTTCTGCCTGCCTCAAGATGGCGGTCAAGGCAGTTGTACGATGCATTAAGCTTGCCTCCGACAAACCATTTTATCTCAGGCTTGTGAAAATCATACTCAAGGACCTTGTCCCATTTTTTGAACCAGGAGATATTCTTTTCAGCGATCTCTCCCCAGAACTCCTCCGGGTCATCTACTGACCGCTTATACATCTCCTCATACTGCTCAATACTGCTAATATGGGCCTTCTCGCTAATCTCTTTTGACGGCGGGAACGTCCTCCCTTCCGTTGACAACACCTTAATGGATTCATTTTCTGACATTACTCAGTCCTCCTTTAAATTAATATTATTAATGTACGGAAATATAAGTAGAACATATTTTACGATGCAAAATTGATGCCTGTTCTCCCGGCCTTCGCCGAATTAATTTTCATTTATATATTAAGGAGTTGCCAGCCTCCCGGGCCTCGTCGACCTCTAAACTAAAACCTGCCGCGTTACAATAAGTTACATAGCGATATAATATATATCATAAAGTAGCAAAATTCAATTCATTTATCAAGGAAATTATAATGTGAAAAAGACTGTTTTCAATAACGGCTCATTCCGATAATACCTTTAGTACTCCACGCATCAATCAAAAACAACTCCGACCTTAGCAATTCATGGCAGAGTAAAGTACTGCCGTTGTTTAACCGTTGTTATCTTAAAAAGGCTTCAATGGTTATATCAGTGTCGGAAAAGTATTTATAATTTTCACAGTTACGGGTACAATAAACTCGATATCATTTACGGGGAGATATAATTTTCATGGCAGAAACAGAGAAAACTAAGTACGGAGAAAGCACTCTTCTTCAAAACAGTGAAGCTGTTTTCAAGCTTGATGCATTCCGTTACAATGAAACACTTGTCAGCCTGATGGAAAAGGATGTGTACCTCTGCGGACCTGATGATATCATTCATTCTATTGCGGAAGAAATGGCAACGAGGAGGGTCTCATCAGTCATAATTACTGATCAGGAGTGCAAACCCATCGGGATTGTAACAGAGCGAGATATGGTAAGGAAAGTAGTGGCTGACAGCGAGCATAGTAAATTCGGCAGGAAAATATCTGAAATCATGACAAAGCACCCTGTTTGTCTTCACCATGACGGGACATTATTCGATGCCCTCTCTGTTCTCTCCAGGCATAATGTAAAACACCTCCCAATTTTGAATGCCGGTAAAGTAATTGGAATTGTTTCAATGCGTCAGATTATGAAGATCCGGTATGCAGAGCCTTTTGTCATCATAGGCCAGCTTGAATCAGCAAAGAGTGCCGCTGACTTTAAAGCCATAAAAGATGAGCTTATTTATCTCGTAAAAGAAAGATTATCAGCCAATACAGATCCTGTTGATATCGTTACAATGATTTCATTGGTAAATGCCGGCATCCATAAACGATTACTCAACAAAACAATAAAAGAGCATGGCACCCCTCCCCCTGTCAACTTCTGCTTCTTTGTAACAGGAAGCCATGGCAGAAGGGAAAACCTGCTGTTTCCAGACCAGGACTTCTGCATTATTATCGATGACTGTAACGACACGGTATACCCCGAGTATGACAAATATTTTGAAGAGATTGCCCAAAAATTCTCGGACGCCCTTCATGCTGCGGGATTTGAATATTGCTCGGGCAAGATCATGGGGCAAAACCCTGACTGGAGAATGAGACTTTCGGACTGGATCCGTTTTGTATCCGGTATTTTTTCAAAGCAGGGACCCTTTACAGTAAGGTACCTTACGCTGATATTTGATGCAGCCCGTCTTTACGGAAGTAATGCATTATTTAATAAGTTCATAGCACACGCTCATAGCGAACTGTCGAAAAACCACAATGTACTTAGACAAATGCACGATGAGGAAGAAGGGATGCATAAAGTACCCCTGGGGTTTTTCAATACTTTTATTACAGAAAAAGAAAAGGATCATAAAGGTGAAATCGACATGAAAAAGAGCGGTCTGATATTTCTCATTGAGTCAGCCCGTGTACTGGCCCTTAAGTACAAATTAGCGGAAACATCCACTCTTTGCAGAATCCAGGACCTTGTTGAAATAGGGGTCATACACAGAGACGATTCCGAGTATTTCGAAAATGCCTACAGAGTGATCCTCTACCACACTCTTCAGGCCCAAGTGGACAATTATCTCGATCACTTTGCGAGCGACTACTACCTTGCCCCTAACAAACTTTCCCACAGGGGCCAGGAAATTCTCAAGGAAGCATTCAAGGCCATTTCAAAACTCCAGGAAATCGTTTCTGGTGAGTTTGGGGAACTAGTCCTCTAAAATCTATGAGCGGAAAACTCCAGTTCGAAAGATTTTTCTGGTTTCATAAGTATATTAAAGCTGAAAAATACCCCAATGCAAAAGACCTCGCCGGTCATTTCGAAATATCACACCGCACAGCCCAGCGTACTATCGAATTCATGAGGGACAGGATACAGGCCCCGCTTGAGTATAATTATCATAATAAGGGTTTCTACTACAGCGACAAAACCTATGAACTCCCGTCTCTTTGGTTTAACGAGGATAATGTAGTCGCCCTGTCACTGGCAGTACGGCTTGCCTCGTCCATTCCCGACATTGACACTAAGAACAAGCTATGCACCCTGCTTGAGGAAATAATAAACAGGCAGTCAACAGACGGGAAAATGAGTTTCCGCGACATATCTGACAAGATATCCGTTAAAAACATTGAGTATTCCCGGGTCAACGAGCAGTACTATACAGCTGTCGTGACCTCTCTCTTGCAGAAAAGACCATTACAAATTTCGTATTACTCCCCTCACACAAAAAAAGGAACTGACAGAACCATACTCCCCCTTCACCTGATCCAGTACATGGGCAGCTGGCATGTAATTGCATTCTGTACTCTTAGAAACGCAATGAGAGACTTTGCCCTCTCGCGGATCAAGTCCATCAAATCAACTGACATCAAAGTCCTACTTCCCGACAACCTTCCGCCTGTTAAAGAGTTCACCAGAAAACACTTCGGCATCATCCAGGGAGGAAAAACTCAAAAGGTGTGCCTGCAATTTACCCCTGCGGTAGCAGCCTGGATAGAGGAGCAAATCTGGCATCCCGATCAAAAAACAACGCAAAAAAAAGACGGCTCATTACAGCTTAGTTTCCCGGCAGGTGACTTCAAAGAACTGGTAAAAAGGATACTAAGTCACGGAGCAGATGTAAAAGTCATCTCCCCGAAGGAGCTTAAACGGGCTGTGATAGATGAAATAGAAAAGATGAATACTATATATAAATAAAATCCAAGGCCCTGATTCCTGTCCCCTGCCCCCTGATAACTTTTCAATACGACACTATATGACATACTGAGTTTAGTACCATACAGGTAAACATTAATCTGGAGGTCAAACAATGAAAAGAAGAAACCTGATAAAGTCACTCATTGCAGCACCCGCAGCATTATTAATGCCCGGAGCTTTTAAAGCAAAGTCATCAAGCAGGTCGAAAATAATCACACTACTCGATTCATCAGTAGCAGGATTTCAGCATTATAAAGGCGATGAAATATGGGGAAGAATGAAAACAGGCGATCATGTTCATCTTGTAAGAGAGCCGAAAAATCCTTTTGATTATGATGCAGTAGAAGTGTATCGCGGCAGGGTTAAGATCGGATACCTGCCCAGGGCCCACAATGCAGCAATCGC
>PIVU01000518.1 GCA_003354025.1 Nitrospirota bacterium | reverse complement strand
GTTTGTCGTGTGTGTGTATAATGTATGTGTTAGTTTATATTTGTGTGTGTGTGTAAAAAAAAATGTGTTTGTGTCTTTAAATATAGAATTCTGAAGCTATAATTACAGTAATTACGTATATAATTAGTCAAACATGCCTAATTTTAGCGCATTAAATACTATAATGCACGCAGTTACACATGTAGCCCATTGTGCATATGTATCTCTCGCAGTTCCTGTCCAATGTGTAAGTAATTTAAACTTGTTATTAAACATATGCGAGAATGATCGTTCAGCGTCAGCTCTCGCAGCACATATCATCCTCCAGAACTCCCTCGGATATAGCTTTCGTCTCCCATCGTTCTTCTTTACTGATGCTGCGATGTTTACATCGTTCACATACCCTTTATCAGCTATAATAATCCATCCATCCATTATACTATCAATATTATTATAAAACAGAGCTGTTCTGAGCATCTCAATGTCATGTGTCTTTGCACTTTCACTCAAATTGAAGGCACACACAGTACCCAGTGCTCTCTCTGTCACGAAAGTGACGTTAAAGCACGCATGATACTTGTGTTTCCAGCTCAAGCGCTTGAAATGCTTCTTGGATTTACCATTGCACCTCAAATGCGACCCATCAATAACAAAGACTGCATCTGGGAGAGGTGCATCCTTTTGCTTCAATATCTCAACCATCTTGCGCCTTTGCGGTTTGTCCGGGAACGACACTATGTTGGTCGTAGAGTACGCTTTAACAATTGCACGCGGTATTTCTTTAACGAACCCCAATGCAGTTGATGCACCGATGTCATATTGCTCACTGATTTGTGCATAACTGAGTGAGTTATGCATCCTATCAAGCCAGAGCAATAACTTATTCAATGCGTGTTCGTACGTCTCTTCGACCGTCATGTATTGCACCTTAATTTTGTTAAATAGCTTCGCCACTTGGTGCGGAGTCAACCCACAGTACTTCGCTTTGAATTTCTTCTCGCCAAGTGTTGTTTCGAAATATCGCAACAAGTTTGTCTGGAAGTAAATACTTCGAGGCACGTTTGTTCGCCTGCCAGACTTCGGATTACC
>PIVU01000237.1 GCA_003354025.1 Nitrospirota bacterium | reverse complement strand
TGGGTATGAATGAAGTCGGGAAACTTCAGCGGGTCTCTGATAAAAAAAACAGGAGTGTTATTGCCCACTAAATCATAGTTGCCCTCTTCAGTATAAAACTTGACGGCAAAGCCGCGCGGGTCCCGCTCTGCATCGGCAGATCCCTTTTCACCGCCTACTGTAGAAAACCGTATGAAAAGTTCTGTTTTCTTGCCGACCTTTGAAAGGAACTTTGCTTTTGTGTATCTCGTTACATCTTCAGTTACTTCAAAATATCCATAAGCACCTGCACCTTTTGCATGTACTACTCTTTCGGGAATTCGCTCACGGTCAAAATGCGCCAGCTTCTCAAGAAGGTGAACGTCCTGCATTAAGACAGGACCATTAATTCCGGCCGTTAGTGAATTCTGATCGTCCTGCACCGGGGACCCAAAATTGTTTGTAAGGCTTTTGTTATTTTTCATATACACCTCCCTGTTTTAATTATGCATTGGTGAGTATGATTACAGACAGCGAAACAGCGTACATCCTATACAACATATATACACCTAAACAACCTGAGTTGCAACCATATTCTCTGACTCTTGTGATAGCAAAGGGATTATGTCCCCTTCAAGGAGGAGCCAATGAAGGGAGACATATTAATGAGTGAGAAGGGAATTCAACGAGTTATAGTGCTATAGAGAGTATTATGTAAACAAAATGTAATTGTGCATGACATATATTTGTAACGGCACATATCTGTGCACTGCTACACCTTCCTTCCTTAGTGATAGCGGCTGACCAGATTTCCGATTCTATCGATATGCTGGGAGACAGGCTTTGTATTGAATTAACTGAAATTAAGTGGCAGTTGACCCAGCGAAACAAAAAACTGGACGAGATCCTTGAGGTCTTGAATGAGAGCCGCCATAACATCAGGTCAATACATTCCTATATTTGTGAACAGATAGCGAAAGTCCAGCTGTAAGAGGAATATCCGTCACATAAGATAATCCGGACTAAAATCCCTTGTCCAGAAAGAGTTTAAGCGAATGACTCCTGGAAGGATACCTCAACTTATTGAGGGCCTTGCCTTCCACTTGCCTTATGCGCTCCCGGGTGACTTTGAACTCCCTGCCTATTTCATCCAGTGTCAGTGATATTCCGTCGTCGATTCCAAACCGTCTCTTAATGATTTCGGCTTCTTTTGCTGTAAGAGAGCTAATGGCCTTATGGACCTGTGTCTTCAACTCCTGCTGAATAACATAATCCAGAGGAATCAGTGAGGCCCTGTCTTCAATGAAGTCTTCAAGGTGGCTGTCTTCTTCACTCCCTACTGGTGTGTCCAGTGAGACCGGTTCTTTGCAGATCTTCAGGACGGCCCTTACTTTTTCCAGGGGAAGGTCCATTTCTTTTGCAATTTCTTCGGGTTTTGGTTCTCTGCAGAGTTCATTGGATAGCTTCTTGTTAACCTGTGATATTTTATTAATGGTCTCTATCATATGTACAGGTAGCCGTATGGTACGCACCTGATCAGCCAGTGCCCTTGTGATCCCCTGCCTGATCCACCAGGTTGCATAGGTGCTGAACTTATATCCTTTTGTATAATCGAACTTGTCAACCGCTTTCATAAGCCCGATATTCCCCTCCTGGATAAGGTCAGGCATGCCCAGTCCTTTGCCTGAGTATTTCCTGGCTATACTGATAACAAGTCTAAGGTTTGATTCTATGATTATGTTCTTAACTGAACTAATATGTTCTTCACAGTCCTGTATTATCTTTACGGCCCTCCCTATATTGTCCCCTTTTAATCTCAGTTCAAGTTCAATGTCTCTAATACCTGAAACTGCTTCACAGAAATTGCTATACAGGTTCCTCAATTCATCCTGATCTATGTTGAAACGGGCAGAAGCACGTTTCAATGCCGAAGGATTGCCAAGTTTTTCAATAGGGGTGTCAATTCTGCCCTTAAGCTCATTGACTTTACCGGTCAGTGTTTCATGTAATAAAGCAAGTTGTTTGAACTGCACAATTAATTGCGTGACTATTCTATCCTTTAATTTCAGTTTAATAATATTATTTGCTGTCCGGATATCATTTTCAGCAATCCGGGCCTCAATGATTTCAGACCTCTTAATACTAAGTCGTCTATTGTTCAGTAGTTTATAGTCATCTGTTTTATTACTGTCAGCACTTTTAATATCTCTAATGGTTTTTGACAACCGGGTTTTCGCCTGACGTTTATTGTTGTCCGATATGTCCTTTTCCAGTGACAGGACGTTGAGTACTGAGATTTTATTGTTCTTGATAAGTGTGTGAAGACGGAATAATGCATTGACAGCGAAAGAAGAGCTGAAAATAACTCTTGATATCTGTTTCTTTCCGCTTTCTATTTTTTGGGCAAGTTCGATCTCTTTGTCCCGTGTTAAAAGCGTAAGTGATTTCATGTCCTGAAGATATATTTTTAAAGGGTCATCCATAGAAGACTGCATTGACTGTGATAATTTAGTAGACATTTCAGGGACCTCCAGTCCTTAGGTTATTATTCTCAAAATACCACGTAAGGGCAGTAAAGGTGCTGTTAATGTTTGTAAAGAAAATGTAAATTTACTGTATTAAGCTTTTTTTGATTTAAGTCGAATTAACAAGAAATTAGCGCGCTGTCCTTAAAACAGGCTGTTTAAGTGTGTGGGAAAATGCTATGTGATTTACCCGGGGCTTCTGGTCAGCATCAGGTTTCTTCACAAAAAGGTGATATCATATAGCTGTTTATCCAGCCTTAAAGGAAAAATGTTACATTAATAATGTATTGATAAATATAAATGATAAGGAAGAGTAATGGACGGTAGTTTTGATTTATGGAAATTTCTGGCAGGGCTCGGCATTTTTATATTTGGAATGCAGCTACTCGAAGATTCATTAAAAGCCCTGTCCGGCAAGGCGTTTAAACGGATAATTTGGCTGTATACGAAAGGCAGGTTGAGGGCTGTCGGTAGCGGTACAATTGTAACGGCCGTTTTGCAGAGCAGTACGGCCGTTTCGTTGATGGTGCTTGCTTTTGTTGGTGCCGGAATAATGAGCATGGAAAATGCCATCGGGGTGATAATGGGCTCCAATATCGGCACAACCATGAACGCCTGGATCATTGCTTCGCTCGGGTTCAAAATAAAGATCTCAGTCTTTGCCCTTCCACTTATCGGCATTGGCGGCATAGGCCTGATTTTTTTTAAATCGTCTTCCAGGCCTTTCCATGTATGCAGGTTTCTGATTGGTTTCGGATTTTTATTCCTCGGCCTTGACTACATTAAATCAGGGGTAGACAGCCTGGCGCAGAATTTTGATATGAGCTTAGTCCAGGATTATGGTCTCTGGTTCTATCTTGTGATTGGAATTGTACTCACGGCCATTACGCAGTCAAGTGCAGCAAGTATTGCAATTGTCCTGACTGCCCTTAACAGCGAGATTATTACATTCAACATGGGCGCTGCAATGATTATCGGTGCCAATATAGGCACTACGACCACCGTTGTTCTCGGTTCCCTCGGGGGGATTCAATCGAAGAAACGGGTAGGCATCAGCCATCTGATTTTTAACGCAGGGACTGGTGTGGCCGCTTTTCTGGGTATTCACGGTATGGTATGGTTTACGCAGTTGTTTTTTGATATAAGCCGCAACAGTGTTATGGCACTGGCATTCTTCCATACACTGTTTAATGTTCTCGGGGTGATTATCTTCTTTCCTTTTATCGGACCGCTTTCCAGGATGCTGATTAAGGTTTATCCTGACCATAAAGCGATCCGTACTATGTATATCAATAACACTCCTGTTGAAGTGCCTGATGTGGCGGCAGCAGCACTGCGGAAGGAAGTGAATCATCTGCTTGAAGAATGTAAAATTTACAACCTGAGGTTATTAAAGATAGATGAAAAGCGTGCTTTTAGCCGTAACTCTTTTATTGAGAAGAGCGAACAGAGAAGATTTAGTCTTTACGAGCTATACGAGACCATCAAACTGCTCCATGCGGAAATATTTGCATACTACTCGCGTCTTCAGGCGCAGAAACTGGACGAGTCGGAAGCTAAAGAGCAGGAGCGTATAATCTATGCGTCCAGGAACATGATGAACTCAATCAAGAACTTTAAAGGTATACGGCATAACCTTGAAGAGTTTGAATCATCAGACAACAAATACCTGAATGCCAAGTACAAGCTCTTCCGAAAACGACTGCAGGAACTATACAAAAGTATGTATCAAGTCCTTGATATGGATAATCAGGAAGAGCAGTATCGCAAAATGCTGAAGGCCTTCGCGCATATCGAGGAGGATGATGACCGCTTTATCAGAGAGACTATGAAGGCTGTTTCAGATGAAAAAATAGAAGACATGGAAATTGCCTC